>CANPWJ010000029.1 GCA_947584035.1 uncultured Acetatifactor sp.
ATGGCCCAGTGGCTCAGTTGGTTAGAGCGCCGCCCTGTCACGGCGGAGGTCGTCGGTTCGAGTCCGATCTGGGTCGTAAAGCTTGTGCGCTGCACTGGCTGCGGGGTCTTAGCTCAGCTGGGAGAGCATCTGCCTTACAAGCAGAGGGTCATAGGTTCGAGCCCTATAGGCCCCATTATTTTATAAGATGTTTGGCCTTGACCAAGATGCCGATGTGGCTCAATTGGCAGAGCAGCTGATTTGTAATCAGCAGGTTATCGGTTCGAGTCCGATCATCGGCTTTTGCGAGAAATTTGATATGGGTGGATTCCCGAGTGGCCAAAGGGGACAGACTGTAAATCTGCTGCAAATTGCTTCGGTGGTTCGAATCCACCTCCACCCATTTTCCTTGACAGCGTATAAAAATACGCGGCAGGGAATATAATTTAATAATTGAATAACGCGGGGTGGAGCAGTCTGGAAGCTCGTCGGGCTCATAACCCGAAGGTCATAGGTTCAAATCCTGTCCCCGCTACTCAGATTTATGAGTCTATGGGCTCACAAATCTCAATGCCCAGATAGCTCAGTTGGTAGAGCAGAGGACTGAAAATCCTCGTGTCGCTGGTTCGATTCCGGCTCTGGGCATTTTGTATTATGGAGCATTAGCTCAGTCGGTAGAGCACCTGACTTTTAATCAGGTTGTCGGGGGTTCGAATCCCCCATGCTTCATTTTGGCATTTTGGATTGACTCAAATCCAAGTGTTTCCTTCCGGATTTACAGTTCGACAGAGAAGGATTATGAAAATTAGCATGAGAAGTCTTATTTTAGGACTTTTTATGCTATTTTTTTATAAGATATGATGGTATAATGTACGAAAAGGGAGGGACTGTCTGCGTCAGATTTTTCGATGAGATTCTACGAGAAGAGCAGCGGTCAATATATGTGATGAAAAAGCAGCTAGAGCGAGAGACAGAAGCAAGAGTGGAGCAGAACACATCGCAGGATGCAGAGGCAAAAGAGCCTCAAAAGGCAGAAGCAAAAGCCGAAACCGAACAGAGCGCAAAACAAGGGGCAGAAGCCGCCCCCAAGGCGGAGCCCAGCGCGCCGCAGGATGCAGGGGCAAAAGCGCCTCAAAAGGCGGAGACAAAAGCCGAAGCCGAAATCGAACAGGCCGCAAAACAAGAGGCAGAAACAGCCCCCAAGGCGGAGCCGAGCGCACCGCAGGATGCAGAGGCAAAGGTGCCCCAAAAGGCAGAAGCAAAAGCCGAAGCCGAACAGAGCGCAAAACAAGAGGCAGAAGCAGCCCCCAAGGTGGAGCCCAGCGCACCGCAGGATGCAGAGGCAAAGGTGCCCCAAAAGGCAGAAGCAAAAGCCGAAGCCGAACAGGGCGCAAAACAAGAGGCAGAAGCAGCCCCAAAGGCGGTTGGAAAAAAGAGCAGGAAGAAAAAGGTCCTCCTGGGTCTTTTGGCGACAGCGGTACTGATTTTGGCGGGAGCTTACATAGGAATTGCGGTATATTATCAGGATCGCTTTTTCCCGAATACGGTGATCAACGGTGTGGACTGCGGAAATGCGGACTGCGCGTCGGTGGTGGAGAAGCTGGAGCGTCAATCACAAGAATACACCCTGGAGATCACAGGAAGGGATGCGCAGGGACAGCCGCTGGCGGTCGGCTCCATCTCCGCGCAGGAGATCGATTATGCTTTGGGAGATGCGGTGGAGGGTGCCGTGGAGGACAAACTGTCAGGGCAGAACGCATGGCGTTGGGTCCTGCGCCTGTTTGACAAAACGCCTTCCGCGTTCGACATAGAAACTCCGGCGGTTTTTGACGCACAAAAGCTGGAGGAGGTCCTGGGGCAGATGGAGCCTCTGGATACGCGCAATATGGTGGAGCCGCAGAATGCGGGTATTTCAGAGTATTCAAAGGCGCAGAAGGGCTACGAGATTGTACCGGAGATGCTGGGCACCCAACTGGATCTGAGCGCGGTGCGGGCGAGCGTGGAACAGGCGCTGACAGAAGGCAGCGCCGGGGTGGATCTGGCAGAGCAGGGATGTTATGTAGAACCCGCTGTCACCTCCCAGGATCCGGAGCTTTTACAGGCTTTAGAGACGGTGAACCGCTGGGTCGGCGCGAAGATCACGTATGATTGGAACGGGAGCACCGTGTCGGTGGACGCGGATCGGATCCGGGAGTGGATTGATTTCCCGGAAGGGCAAAGTCCTGTACTGGATGAGGAAAAGGTAGCGGCGTTTGTGGCGGAGCAGGCTTCTCAGTATGATACGTATGGGAAGAGGAGAAATTTTGTGACCACTCTGGGGACCGAGCTGTCTCTTCCCAGCGGGGCTTACGGCTGGCGGACAGACAAAGATGCCGAGACAAAGGAGCTGATCGACCTGGTGGAAAGCGGGGCATCCACAGACCGGGAGCCCGTGTACGCTTCCAGGGGCGCGGCGAAAGGAAAGAATGATATCGGTTCCTCCTATGTGGAGATTGATCTGAGCAATCAGCATCTGTATCTGTATCAGAATGGCCAGGTCGTTCTGGAGACAGATTTTGTGTCCGGCAATATGAGTAATGGCAACATGACGCCGCCGGGTGTGTTTGGGATCACTTATAAAACCACCAACGCGGTGCTCAGAGGACGGGATTACGAGACGCCGGTCAACTATTGGATGCCCTTCAACGGGAACGTGGGGATGCACGACGCGACCTGGCGGGGAGCGTTTGGGGGAGATATCTTTCTGACCAACGGATCACATGGCTGTGTGAATCTGCCGCTGGATATGGCGGCGGCAATCTACGGATATATGTCAACCGGTTTTCCGGTAGTATGCTACTATTATTGAATCGTGACTAACCGACGGAGGGAGAATGATCGGGAAGGAGAAAAGACATTCCAGGAATATGGAAAAATGGAGAAAGCGGTATGAGGAGGAGCGGGAGCTGCGCCGGGAGATCCGGGAAGCGGCGGAGGACATCCTTCGCTCTGAAAATTTCAATGCCACCAAGGAGCATCTTCAGCACGGCAATATGACGGTCAACGACCACTGTATACGCGTGGCAAAGTGCAGTCTGGCTCTCAGCAAAAGGCTTGGCATCCGCTGCAGCCAAAGAGAATTGATCCGCGGCGCCCTCCTGCACGATTATTTCCTGTATGACTGGCACGAGGTGGACAGGGTAAATCCCCACAGGCTCCATGGCTTTTTCCATCCGGGCCGGGCGCTTAAAAATGCTTCTGCGGAATATGACCTGACCCTGCGGGAGCGGGAGATCATCAAGAAGCATATGTGGCCCCTGACGGTGGTGCCGCCTACCTGCAGGGAGGCCTGGATCGTGACGACTGCCGATAAGTGGTGCTCTTTGATGGAAACCTTTGGAGTGCACAAGGGACACGGAAAGGTTTTAGAAAAAGTAAAATACATTCGTCTGAAGGAAAGCGAACAATAGCGTTGGAGTCTTTATTTTCACAACTGCAACAGTATAGTGAAAGCGGCTGCTATCCCCTCCATATGCCCGGCCATAAGCGGAAAGCGTTTGGGGAGCTGCCGCAGCCGATCGCGGATCTGGACATCACGGAAATTGAAGGCTTTGACAATCTGCACCAGCCAGGGCCGCTGTTTGCGGAGCTGCAACGGGAGGCCGCGCGTCTCTACGGTGCGGAGGAGAGCTTTTATCTGATCAATGGGAGTACCGGGGGGATCCTGAGTGCGGTCAGCGCGGCGCTTCCGGAGGGAGGCCATATCCTCATGGCGCGAAACTGCCACAGGTCGGCCTATCACGCAGCCTACCTGCGGCATCTGCGGATATCCTTCCTCTATCCGCCTGTTTTGGAGACCTTTGATATCTGCGGAGCAATCACGGCCGAACAGGTGGGGGAAGCGCTGGAGCGGGAGCCGGATATAGGGGCGGTGCTGATCGTGTCTCCCACCTACGAGGGCAGGATCGCGGATATCCGCGCGATTGCCGGGATCGTCCACGAAAAGGGCATCCCGCTGATCGTGGATGAGGCCCATGGAGCTCATCTGGGTCTGGCGGAGGGATTTGCGGAGAACAGCTGCCAAGCCGGCGCCGATCTGGTGATACACAGTGTGCACAAGACCCTTCCGGCCATGACGCAGACCGCGCTGCTGCATGTGAGTGGAAACCGGATCGACCGGGAGAGGCTGAAGCGCTTTTTACAGATTTACCAGAGCAGCAGCCCCTCCTATGTCCTGATGGCCAGCATAGAAAACGTCATTCGTGTCATAAATGAAAAAAAGGATGTTTTGTTTGGGCGGCTGCGGGCAGACTACAGTGAGATGCTGGAGCGGTTGAAGGATTGTGAGAATCTGCGTTTCCTGCCGTTGGAGCCGGGGCAGGATATCGGGAAGCTGGTCCTGGCTTCCGCGGGAAACCGTTTTTCCGGACAGTGGCTCTATGACCTTCTGCGGCGGGAATACCGGTTGCAGCTGGAAATGGCTTCCGCGTCCTATTGTCTGGCCATGTTCACGGCAGGGGACGGGCCGAAAGCGTACCGCCGGATGACGGACGCCCTGCTTTCCCTGGATCGCCGGATCGCGGCGGGTGAGTGGAAGGATCGGACCAGGAAGGAGCCGGCGGGTCCCGGTTCTGATTTTGCGACACGCGTGACGGATTTCTTCCGCGATACGGGGGAGAAGGAGATCCCTTTGACGGAGGCCTGGAACGGCGAAAAGGAGAGCGTTCCTTTGGAGGAGGCCGGCGGAAGGTATGCAGGGGAATTCGTCCATCTTTATCCGCCGGGGATACCGCTTCTGGTGCCGGGCGAGCGGATTGCCGAGCGCCACTGTGCACAGCTTCGGGAGTATCTCAGGATGGGGCTGAATGTGCAGGGAGTGGAGAAGGCCGGGGCGTCCGGCGGCCCAATCCTGCCGTCGTGGGAGAAACCGGAGGACGGGGATGTGTCCCGATCTACCATAAAAGTTTGGAAGCGTTGACAGTCGGAGCCGTGGACACGGCAGAATGAGAGGGAAGATGAGAAGAACAAAGATTATCTGTACGATCGGGCCTGCCAGCGAGAGCGAGGAGCGGCTGCGGGAGCTGATGCTGGCGGGAATGGATGTGGCCCGATTTAATTTTTCCCATGGCACCCATGCGGAACAGCGGGAAAAATATGAGCGGGTGGTTCGCGTGCGGGAGGAGCTGGGGCTGTCGGTGGCGACTCTGCAGGACACCAAAGGGCCGGAGATCCGTCTGCGGGATTTTGAGGGCGGAAGGGTAGAGCTGACGTCCGGACAGACGTTTGTGCTGACCACGGAGGAAATTCTGGGAAACCATGAGAGAGCGTCCATTTCCTATAAAAATCTAAAAAACGACATATCTGTCGGGACGGTGATCCTGATCGACGACGGATTGATCGAGATGCGGGTCCGGGAGATCCGTGGGGAGGAGATCGTCTGTCAGGTGATCAACGGCGGTTTTGTGTCCAACCACAAGGGCGTGAATGTGCCGGGAGCCCATCTTTCCATGCCTTATATCAGCGAGACGGATCGGGAGGATCTGCTCTTTGGCATTGAGATGGGATACGATTTTCTGGCGGCCTCCTTCGTCCGGTCAAAGGAAGATATTCTGGAGGTGCGCAAGATCCTGGATGCTCACGGGAGCAGGGCCAAGATCATCGCCAAGATCGAAAATATGCAGGGGCTGCAGAATCTGGAGGAGATCCTTTCGGTTTCCGACGGGATCATGGTAGCCCGAGGAGATATGGGCGTGGAGATCCCTCTGGAGGAGGTGCCGGTCATTCAAAAGCGGATGATCAAGCTGGCCAACGCCCAGGGCAAGCATGTGATCACCGCCACGCAGATGCTGGAATCCATGATCCAGAATCCGCGTCCCACCAGGGCGGAGACCACGGATGTGGCCAACGCGATCTACGACGGGACGACGGCGATCATGCTCTCCGGAGAGACCGCCGCCGGGAAATATCCGGTGGAAGCGGTGCGGATCATGTCCCGGATCGCGGAGTGCGCCGAGAGGAATATCAATTACCGGGGCAGGATGACGGAGCTTTCCACCGCCGAGAAGCATGATATCACCACGGCGATCGCTTATGCCACCTGTTCCGCGGCCATGGATCTGAACGCGGCGGCGATCATTACGGTCACTCTGTCCGGCTTTACGGCGGAGGCCATCGCCCGGTTTAAACCGGGCTGTCCGGTCATCGGGTGCACCCTGGATCGGCAGGTGGCCCGACAGCTGAATCTGCAGTGGGGCGTGTTCCCTTTGTCGATCCGAAAGGAGGAGACGACGGAGGAGCTCTTTGCGGATGCCGTGGAGGGCGCGAAGGCGGCCGGTTATGCGAAGCCCGGGGAGATCGTAGTGATCACTGCCGGAGTCCCTCTCGGCAAAACCGGAAATACCAATATGATACGTGTGGTCGAGGTACAGTAGCGCATGGGTAAGATCGTATATCTGATGGGAAAAAGCTCCACCGGAAAGGATACCATTTATCGGGAGTTACAAAAGGGAGACCGGGTTGCCCTGAAAACCATTGTGCCCTATACGACCAGGCCGATCCGAGCCGGAGAGCTGGAGGGAGTGGAATATCATTTCGTGGACGAAGAAGAATACGGGCGTCTGCGGGAGCAGGGAAAGATCATCGAGGAACGCAGCTACCACACCTTCCACGGTCTCTGGAGGTATTTCACGGTGGACGACGGGCAGATTCAGCCGGACAGAGAGGATTACCTGATGATCGGCACGCCGGAGGGCTTCGAGAGCATGAAAGCCTGCTTCGGCGCGGACCGGATGCTGCCCATTATGATCGAGCTGGACGACGGTCTGCGTCTGCAGCGCGCGCTGGATCGGGAGAAGCTGCAGGAGCACCCCAAATATGAGGAGCTGTGCCGCCGCTTTCTGGCGGACAGCGAGGATTTCTCCCGGGAAAAGATGGAGCGAGCCGGTATCGGACGAACCTTTCAAAACGAGGATCTGGGCCGGTGCCTTGCGGAGATCGTCGATTACATAAAGGAGAAGCTCTGACGGATAAAAAAGAATGGGAAAGGAGGCGGGCAGAGCATGGACATTCGGATCAATCAGCTGACCCAGGCGGCGCCTGTGGAGCAGACCGCGCAGACACAGGCGGCGGACGGGGACTTTAAGTTTATGCTCGCCAGCCATATTCAGGAATCTGAGCTGCAGGAAAAGCTGAGCGGCCTGATGGAGGCGATCACGGCGGAGGGGGAGAAGCTGTCCAAGCGGAGGGACGTGAAGGATATGCGCCACTACCGCAGCCTGATCAAGGAATTTTTAAATGAGGTGGTGACGCACTCTCATGCCTTTTCCAGGGAAAATTTTTTGGATCGGCGGGGGCGCCACCGAGTGTACGGGATCATCCGCCTGATCGACGAAAATCTGGATCAGCTGGCCCAGGAGCTGATGAAGGACGAGAAGGACAACCTGGCGATCCTCAATAAGATCGGTGAGATCCGGGGGCTTCTCCTGGATATCTTTACTTGAAGGAAAGATGGAGCTTGGGCGTGGGCCGCCGCGGGAAACGGCTCTGACAGGGAGGAAAAGATGGCAAACTTTCAGGATATCATAGGACAGGAACAGATCAAGGAGCACCTGCAAAAGGCGATCGCCTTAAAGAAGGTCTCCCACGCTTATATTTTGAACGGGGAGAAATCTTCCGGCAAGGAATTTATCGCGAAGGTGTTTGCCATGGCGCTTCAGTGCGAGAAGGGGGGGACCGAACCCTGTCAGGAATGTCATTCCTGCAAACAGGCGCTGTCCCACAACCATCCGGACATCGTGTATGTGTCCCACGAGAAGCCGAATACGATCAGTGTGGACGATATCCGGGAGCAGGTCAATAGCGATGTGGCCATCAAGCCCTACAGCGGCCCCTATAAGGTGTACATCATCAACGAGGCGGAGAAGATGACGCCCCAGGCCCAGAACGCCATCTTAAAGACGCTGGAGGAGCCGCCCGCCTACGCGGTCATCCTGCTTTTGACTGCCAATGTGAACGCGCTGCTTCCCACGGTTTTGAGCCGCTGCGTCGTGTTGAACATGAAACCGGTGGCAAACGAGCTGGTGCGGGATTACCTGATGAAGGAGCTGCAGGTGCCTGACTACAAGGCGGAGGTGTGCGTGGCCTTTGCCAGAGGAAATGTGGGACGGGCCAAGGCGCTGGCCTCCAGCGAAGATTTTGAGCATGTGAAATCGGAGGCATTGAGCCTTTTAAAATACATTCAGGAGATGGAGTTCTATGACATTGTGGCGGCGATCAAAAAGATCAGCGAGTACAAGCTGGAGATCAACGACTATCTGGATCTCATGGCGGTCTGGTACCGGGATGTGTTGCTCTTTAAGGCCACCAGGGATGTGAACCATCTGGTTTTCCGGGAGGAGCTCTCCTCTCTGCGAAAATGTGCGCAGAGGAGCAGCTATGAAGGGATCGAGGAGGTGATCCGGGCGCTGGATACGGCCAAGAAGCGCCTGGATGCCAACGTAAACTTTGATCTGACGATGGAGCTTCTGCTGCTCACCATCCAGGAGAACGGCTAGGGATCAGAAACGCCTGGCTATTTTGGGCCACAGCCGCACGGAGCAGGGGCAGCGCTCCCCATTATCCAAAAGAAGCGTTCGGTCGGAAGCGTCACACCCGATGATGTGAGCGGCGTTTACCAGGATGCCCTTGCTGCAGGTGAGGAAATCCGCCCCCAGCTGTATCTGCAGGGTGTTTAGGGTGCCAGGGGCGAGGAAGATTCCCGCCCGGGTGTGCACTTCCAGTTTATGCTGGCCCTTTACGGAGCAAATATAATAGATTTCCTCTGTGCGAAAGGTACGGCGGAGACTTCCCAGTCGAAGTGTGACGGAGAAGTCTCTTTTTTGTGTCGGAAGAAGGGAACGTCGGACATGCTCCAGACAGCCTTCTACCTGGGCGCAGAGGTCTCCCTTGTCCTTTGTAATATAATCCAGTGCCTGCAGCTTCAGACGAAAGGTTTCTGCCATCAGTTCGTCATGGGTCGTGATGAAGATCAGTCTGGCGCCGGGATCCAGCAGACGGATCTTTTGGGCGAGCTCCAGACCGTCCGGAGATGTTTTCAAATCAATATCCAAAAAGTAGATGCCGCCGGAAACGGGAGCTTTTTGAAAACAATCGAGTACCTCCGCCGGGGAGAGCGCCCGACAGACAATGTTCACCGGCAGTTCGCAGATATCCTGGTATTCTGTTACGGCATCCGCGATTCTGCGGACCCAGGCCTCTTCATCGTCACAGATAAAAACAGAGATCATGGAAGCTCCTCCCCTTGGATCGTCAGAGTTTGCGAAAAGTATGACTCTTTCCATTCGGTAGACAAAAATACATTGGAAAGCGGCTCTATCAGCTCGCGGACGGTGGCCAGGCCAAGCCCCGCGTGCCCCTCCTTTGTGGAGCAGCCTCGTTCAAAAAGCCGGGAGACAGGGACCGGAGGGGGAAGGGAGTCGTTGCCGATGACAAAAAGAGTGTCCGAGCCGGCCCGGATGATCGCCAGGGAGATGGTTTGGCCAACACTACAGACGGCAGCTTCAATGGCGTTGTCCAGGAGGATTCCCAGGATGCGGCACAAGGTCAGATTGTCCATGGGGAAGCGCTCTATCCGTTCAGAAATTTCCAGCGAAATGTTCAGGCGGTGATTCAACATGGCGATCAGCTTTGTATAAAGCAGACCCTTCAGAGCCGGTTCCCCAATCAGATGGAGCTTCCCCAGCAGAAAGCTGTCTCGGGAGAAAGCGGGCTCAAGGGGCTGAATTTTCTCGTGAAAATACACCTGCAAGGCGCCTACATCGCCGGTATCAATGTAATGTTCCATGGTCGAGAGAATATTTTTGTAATCATGCCGGAAAGAGCGCATCTCCTCATAGAGGCTTTCCATTCTCTCCGTATAATCCTGCATGACAGACAGGCGAGCCTGTTGAAGGGATAGCTCCTGCTCCTGTTCCAGCAGATGATACATGTTAAAGAAAACAAAAGCGATGCACAGCGACAGCACGGTCACTAAAACGCCGTTTATAATGATTTGCCTGGTAGAAAAGGAAGAAGCTCTTCCATAGAGGAAATTGAACACGATCAGGATGACGCAGAGATAGAGAAGCGAAAAGAAGCAAAAGAGCAGTCTGGGGGACGCTTTTGCCAGGGAAGCATAGATTAGCCGGAGATAAAAACGGCGCAGACAAAGCAGGATCGCCGTACCGAGGAAGAGATCGGCCAGCGCAAAGGGGATCGGATGTTGCGCATGGAACCGCTGCAGCGGGAAAATACTCCAGCTGCGTATCATAAAAAACAGGCTGTCCACAAGCGTTAAGATCAGATAACCGGTCAGGGAGAGGAAGGTGTCCAGAAGGCTCTTTTCTGTGCTCCAAAATACAAGAACGAGGGCGCCGGAGACAAGCAACAAGGTATTCCATTGGCCCAGGGAAGCGTCTTGGAAAATATAAAATAGAAAAATATAGGTCCCAAGAAGAACTAAGCCTGTTTTCTTCATGCGTTTGGATAGTAAAATAGAGAAACCTGCCATCGAAAATCCGGCGGAAAGAAAAGAACTCAACAAAAACATATCCTTCGTCTCCTTATAAGAAAATCATAGCACAATCATTTGGCAATAGAAAGGAACGCTTAGGAAGAAAAAAGCAACGAATGGGCACTCAATAAAAGTGCGGAATGTAGTGTGTTATAATGCTGGTAAAAATATTGCAATCATTGTATCATTGGGCAAAAGGATTGTAAAGGATGGAGCGGCAGGAATGAAGAAGCAGAAAACATCGCAGGACGGCTTGGAAGTATGGCAGAGGTATGACCAGAAGGAGTTGAAAAAGGACAAGGACTGGCACGCAAGTGTGTGGAAGGTTCTGGCCGGGGTTATGATCTTTGTGCTGGTTTTTATGCTGGCGGATCATGTCCAGGAAATTTACCTGATATGGAAGGGACACCGGGTGGAGGCAAGCTATTCCGAGAGGGATCAGGGGGCCCGGTTTTGGGATGAAGAGGGAAAATTCCATCTGATCGATCTGGAAGATTATTGGCCCGTAGTAGAGCCTGACGGCCATGTCTGGTTATATTATCTGGAAGAGCCGGACCGGGCAAGACCCAGGACACCTCTGCGGATCCGCGCATTTTTCTACGGGGTATTCAGCGGACTGCTGTGGATCTTTCTGTGGAGGATCCGGGTAATCTACCGGAGTGGAAGGCCGGGCACTTCTTGAAGAAATGCGAAAAGTAGAGTATAATACTTCTGTACACTTGTGGTATAAGGAGAGCGCGGTCGGATGACGGATTCGGTCGATTTGGCACAGCTGCCCACCCCCTTTTTTCTGGTGGAGGAGGGGAAGCTGGAGGACAACTTAAAACAGCTGAAGGAGGTCATGGATCGGACCGGCGCCCGTATCCTGCTGGCGCAGAAGGCGTTTTCCGCCTATGCCCTGTACCCCATGATCGGCAGATATCTTGCCGGGGCCACGGCCAGCGGCCTTTTTGAGGCGCGGCTGGGCGCGGAGGAGATGGTGAGCGTCCTGGCGGCGGAGGGAAAGCATTGTGAGAACCATATTTTCGCACCGGCCTACCAGGAGAAGGATTTTCCGCAGATCCTGGCGTACTGCGACCATATTGTGTTCAATTCCTGGAAGCAGGTGCAAAGGTTCGGCGCCCGGGCCCGGGCGGCCGGAAGGAGCGTCGGCCTGCGCGTCAACCCGGAGTGCTCCACGCAGGAGGGACATGCCATCTATGACCCCTGTGCGCCCGGATCCAGGCTTGGCGTTACCAGATCGAATTTTGAGGCGGCGCTGGCGGAGCCGGGAGGCGGAGAGCTTCTGACCCTGCTGGACGGTCTGCATTTTCATACGCTCTGTGAACAGGACTCAGACGCGCTGGAGCGGACGCTGGATGCAGTGGAGGAGAAGTTCGGCGATTTCCTGCCCCGGATGAAATGGATCAATTTCGGCGGGGGACACCATATTACCAGGCCGGGCTATGATCTTGCGCGGTTGGAGCGCTGTATCCGCCGGATGCAGGAACGGTATGGTCTGCAGGTATATCTGGAGCCGGGAGAAGCGGTGGCGCTGGATGCCGGCGAGCTTGTGGCTACCGTACTGGAGACCGGCGAGAACGGCGGGCTCTTCGCGATCCTGGATACCTCGGCGGCCTGTCATATGCCGGATGTGCTGGAGATGCCCTACCGCCCGCCCCTGCGGGGCAGCGGGGAGCCGGGGGAGAAGCGGTATACTTATCGGCTGGGCGGCCCCACCTGTCTGGCGGGGGACATGATCGGGGAGTATTCCTTTGAGCGGCCCCTGCGGGAGGGAGACCGTCTGGTCTTTGAGGACATGGCGATCTATTCCATGGTCAAGACCAATACCTTCAACGGGATGCCCCTGCCGGCTGTCGTGCTGCGGGGAAGGGACGGAAGGGCCCGGGTGTGGAAGGAATTTGGGTATGAAGATTTTCGGGGGAGACTCTAGGTCTGCCGAAGGTTTTTCGCACGTTAAGACATGAAACAGGAGACAGAGATGAAGATATTGCGGGACACTACGCCGTCGCAGGACGGTTTTCACATGCCGGCGGAATTTGAGCCCCACGAGGGATGTATTATGATCTTTCCGGAGCGGGCGGATTCCTGGCAGTATGGGGCCTATGCCGCGCGCAGGGCGTTTGCCCGGGTGGCGGAGGCGATTTCCCGGTCGGAAAAGGTGACGGTCTGCGCCAGCGCGGCGCAGTATGACAACGCGCGCGTCCTTCTTCCCGAAGCGGTCCGTGTGGTGGAGATGGAGAGCGATGACGCGTGGGCCCGGGATTACGCGCCTACCTTTGTCCGAAACGCGGCGGGAGTCCTGCGGGGGATCGACTGGGGCTTCAATGCCTGGGGAGGGCTGTACGACGGGCTGTATTTTCCCTGGGACAAGGATGACCGCATGGCCAGGAAGCTGTGTGACCTTCTGGAGCGGGATGTCTACGACAAGCGGGATTTTATCCTGGAGGGCGGGTCCATCCATGTGGACGGTGAGGGCACCTGTCTGGTGACGGAGACCTGTCTGCTCAGCAGGGGAAGGAATCCGCAGATGACCCGGGAGCAGATCGAGGACACGCTGAAGGAATATCTGGGGGTATCCACCGTGATCTGGCTTCCCTGTGGAATCTATAACGATGAGACCAACGGGCATGTGGACAACATCTGCGCTTTTGTGGCGCCGGGCGAGGTGGTGCTGGCGTGGACGGAGGATGAGGAGGATGTGCAGTACCCCATGTCCCGGGCCTGTCTGGAGATTCTGGAGCGGGCGCGGGATGCCAGAGGGCGCTCCATCACGGTCCACAAGCTTCCGCTTCCGGCTCCGGTGCGGATCACCGAGGAGGAGTGCCGGGGCCTGGATTCTTGCCGGGATGAGCCCACCCGCACGCCGGGAGAGCGGCTTGCGGCGTCCTACGTCAATTTTTACATCGCCAACGGGGCCGTCGTGATGCCGGGCTTTCAGGATCCGGCGGATCAGCAGGCGAAAGAGATCCTGCAGCGGCTTTTTCCCACCAGAGAGGTGGTTCAGATCTACGCCAGGGATATCCTGATCGGCGGAGGGAACATCCACTGTATCACACAGCAGATTCCCGCCGCCCTGGCCGAAGCCCGGGATCCGCGTTAGAAGCGTTGAGAGAGGAAAGGTCCGCCGGAGCGGGCGGGAGGTAGGAAGATGAGAAAAGTGACAGTTGCGTCAATACAGATGTGCTGCGGCCGGGAGCCGGAGGAGAACCGAACGGAGGCGGAGCGCCTGGTGCGGGAGGCGGCCGGGAAGGGAGCGCAGATCATCCTGCTTCCGGAATTGTTCGAGACCCGGTATTTTTGTCAGGAACGGAACTACGCCTTCTATCATTTGGCGACAAGCGTGTCAGAAAATAAGGCTGTCCTGCGCTTTCAGGAGATTGCCAGGGAGCTTCAGGTGGTGCTGCCCGTCAGCTTTTTTGAGCGCGACGGGAACGTGACCTACAATTCCGTCGCGGTGATCGACGCGGACGGCAGCGTGCTGGGAGTCTATCGAAAGACCCATATTCCGGACGATCATTTCTATCAGGAGAAATTTTATTTCACGCCGGGCAATACCGGTTTCCGCGTGTGGAATACGGCGTATGGAAGGATTGGCGTGGGGATCTGCTGGGACCAGTGGTTCCCGGAGGCGGCCAGGTGCATGGCGCTGCTGGGAGCCGAGCTTCTCCTCTATCCCACGGCCATCGGCTCGGAGCCCATCCTGGAGTGCGACAGTATGCCCCATTGGAGAAGGTGTATGCAGGGGCACGCGGCGGCCAATATTGTGCCGGTGATCGCGGCCAACCGGGTGGGGGAGGAGCGGGTCCTTCCCTCCCGGGACAATAATGGGCAGGAGTCCGCCCTGACCTTCTATGGCTCCTCCTTTATCACGGATGAGACCGGGGAAGTGGCGGAGGCTGCGGGAAGGACAAAGGCAGAGGTCCTTCTGCACACGTTCGATCTGGATCAGGCCGCGGACATGCGGTTTAGCTGGGGGCTTTTCCGGGACAGAAGGCCGGACAGATATGGGGAGATCGTGCGGTAGCCGGACGACGGAAGGCTGCCCGCCTAGGCGGGACTCCACGCTGTGCCGTTGTAGGTGAAGATGCTGGCCTCGCAGTTTTGCTGCAGCGCCTTCCCCCAAAAGGTATCGATGCCATGGTTCTCGATGCGGCACATCAGCCCCTTGTTCAGCGCGCCGTGCGCCACGATCATAACGCGTTCCGTGGTCTCCCAG
>CANPWJ010000030.1 GCA_947584035.1 uncultured Acetatifactor sp.
AGAAAAGTCCGGAACGGACAAGAGCCATGAGTTCACCGGCCTGACCAACGGAACGAAGTACTGGGCAGAGGTGATCGTCAAAAGAGGCGAAGAGAGTATTTCCAGCGAGAGAGTAGTCTTTCTGCCCTTTGCTACCGTGAGCAGCGAAGGGGCGATCCCGGGAATGAATATCGTGGATCAAAATGCGGATGCCTCTTTGATCGTGATCCGGGACAAAGGAGATATCACCCTGTCGCAGCCCGCGACGAAGGGTGGGGCCGAGGAAAAGACAAGGTCAGATTATAGTTTGATTCAATATCCGGAGTCCGTGACCGGAGATTTCAGTATCAGTGCCCAGGTTACCATACAATCGACGACAGACTCTGTGACAAAACTGGGTGTTTTCCTGGGGGCGATGACGGCAGAGGGTCGGCTTGCAACGACGGCTCTGCGTGGCGATAAGTCCGTCAAGGTATATCGGGACAAAGGAGCGGACAGCTTGTCCGGAAGCGCTACGGATCTGGCGAAAAAGATCACCAAATGGGAAGTAGGTAAGACGTATACCCTGACGGTAACGCGTGAGGGGACGAGCTATACCTTTACCGTATCGGACGGGACGACAACCGATACCAAGGTCTACACGAAGGAGAAGGATGGGACGAACGGCACCAGCGGGAAAAAGGATATCGATGACAGCCTGTTTGAAGGTGTTACCCCCATGGTTTTCATCGCAGGTGCAAATATTCAAATGAAAAACCTTGTGGTGACCGTAGGAGGGGAAACGAAATTTAATTCCGCCAACCTGACGGGCACGGTATCCCCCTTTGCGGACAACTGGGCCTCTGCGGAGGTGCCGGTATTAAAATCGGCGACGGTGGACAACGACGCTCAGAACATCACCGTCATCTGTGAGGGCGAGATCGGCGTGACGGGCGCCAGCCAGATCACGGTGAATATGTACGATGCGAAGGGGAACCTGGTAGACAGCCAGGCATCCAGCGCGTTTGGACAGCTGACACATAAGTTTGTCTTTACGCCCAAGGCCAGCGGAGATTATACCTTCCGGGCAGTAGCCAGCCGCGCGGGAGAGGCGACAGTCAAGGAATCCGATCCGATCACGGCATCCGGCTTCCTGCTGAAGCTTGGCGGCACAACGGTCACGGTATCCAGCCAGGGCGGCGGTTCTGTCAAGGTGAATTGGGAAGCCGTACCGGAGGCCGACAGCTATAATGTGTACTATAAGACGGGCAGCGAGGCTTATAAGCCGGGGGCGTCCAAGGTACAGGGCACCAGTGCCATCCTCTCCGGCCTGACCGTAGGGACGACCTATACCTTCCTGGTGAAGGCAGTCCGCGGAGAGAAGGAGAGCGATGTGGAGTCCACGGCGGACAAGCTGGTGGAGGATAAGTTTGAGCCGGATTGGTTCTTCTCTGCCTTTGGCTCCGGTGTGAGTCAGAGCAAGGATGGTTTTAGCGGAGGAGCAAACGACGGGAAGGTGACGGTCTGGAGTACGGATAGCGGCGGAAAGCTGGTTCCGGCCAGCACGGACGGCCTGGCCTTCTATTATACCATAGTGCCCGCGAATCAGAATTTCACCCTGACCGCAAGGGTGACGGTGGACCAGTGGAAATATACCAACGGGCAGGAGGGCTTCGGCCTGATGGCGGCGGACGCTGTGGGAACGAACATGGACAGCTCCGCGTTCTGGAACAACTCCTACATGGCGTTTGCGGGGAAGGTAGAGTACAACTGGGATGCGGCCTCCCAGTCCGTGGCGGATTCCGGGAGCAAGATCAGCATGAAGCTGGGCGTTGGCTCCCAGGAGAAAACAGGCGTGACCGCCGGGAATCTGAGCGAGTTCCAGGCAGATTCCACCAGCGCTATCGCCAAGTATTTCCACACGGCAGTCCGTACCCTGGAGACCTCCTGTGCGTCCATGGGCGCGGGGACCTACAACCTGATCGGAAACGCGACAAATGCTGGCGACCTGGAAGGGACGGTGGCGAACCCTGTCACAGAGCTCCTTCTCACGATCCAGAAGAACAATACAGGGTACTTTGTGAGCTACACGGATGCCTCCGGCAGGGTGATGACGAATAAGTACTATGACACGGAGGCGCTCTCTCAGATCGATACGGAGAATGTGTATGTGGGTATGTTCGCGTCGAGATCCTGTAAGGTGACCTTCACGGATATCGGCCTCACGGTCATTGACCCGAAGGACGATGCCCCTGCGGAGGAGCGGCCGGTGACCAAGGTGACGCCTTCCTACCGGGTTATCTCTGCGGCGACCGCGAATGCTTCGGCGTATGATCTGGTATTTTTGGGAAATGCGGACGGAAAGCTTTCCGTTGCAGGACCGGACGGTGAGACGGTAGCGAACAATGTGTCTGTGACAGCCGGCACGCCGGTGACGGTTGCAACAAAGCTGAACGGTGGGGACAACACGTTCCGGCTCTCCTTTACGCCGAACGCCTCCTACCGCCCCAGCGCGTATGAAGTGCTTTCCTCCTATGAGACGGTGACCTTTACCCATACGGTGAAGTATGCGTCTTACGGAAGCGCTGGACAGGCGCTCTATGTGGCTCCGGACGGAAAGAGCTCCGGCACGGGAACCAGGGAGAACCCGCTGGATATTTATACGGCGGTGAAGTATGTGAAGGCCGGACAGATGATCGTTCTCCGGGGAGGCACCTACCTCCTGAACCGGACGGTCACGGTTGACCGGGGAATTGACGGAACAGCCAGTCAGCTGATCTACATGGTGGCGGACCCGCAGGATTCCGCCCGTCCTGTGTTTGATTTTCAGCGGGCCTGTGCGGGAATGGTCTTTGCGGGGGATTACTGGTACTGTCAGGGCTTTGACGTGACCAATTCCTCCAACGGGCAGAAGGGGCTTCAGATTTCCGGAAGCTACAGTACCTTTGACGATATCCACACATACCACAACGGAAACACGGGGATCCAGGTCAGCCGGTACTTATCCAGCGACGAGTGGGCAGACTGGCCGTCCCATGACCTGATCCTGAACTGTACCTCCTACGGAAACGCAGATGCGGGGTATGAGGATGCCGACGGTTTTGCCGCCAAGCTGACGGTAGGCGACGGTATCGTGTTTGACGGATGTATCGCCTACAACAATGCCGACGACGGATGGGATCTGTTTGCCAAGCCGGAGAACGGCCCTATTGGCAGGGTGACCATTCAAAACAGCGTTGCCTTCGGAAACGGCTATCTGGAGGATGGGACCAACGCCGGGAACGGAAACGGATTTAAGATGGGCGGTTCCAGTATCAGCGGGTATCACACCCTGATCAACAGCGTCTCCTTTAATAACAAATCGAAGGGGATTGACTCAAACAGCTGCCCGGATATTCAGGTTCACAGCAGTACTACCTTTAACAACGAGTCCTACAATGTGGCGTTCTATACCAATGACGCCGCCAAGACCGATTTCCTTGGTGACGGGGTGCTGTCCTATCGGACGGATCATCTGGATGTGGCGGAGCAGTTTAAGACCAAAGGCAGCCAGGATATGTCCAAGATCAACGGCGCTTCCAATTACTATTGGGATGTGGCCCAGGGAGGATCCTTCAATGCGGAAGGGAGACAGGTGACGGACGGCTGGTTTGTATCTCTGCAGTATAAGGGAATCACCAGGAACGTGGACAATACAATCAATATGAACGGATTTTTGGAGCTCACCGCGGCGGCTCCCGCAGGAGTCGGAGCACGGATGACCGGAACGCCCTCTCCCAAGATCAAAATTTATGACGAGGTGGGCAGCGGAAGCAGCGACGACGATGACGATGACGACGATGATGCCGACAGTGACGACGGCGCGTCCCTGGTCGCTTCCGTACCGGCAGCACCGGCTCCGCAGCCCGGCAGAACCAACCGAAGAACCGCAGCCAATGTGCAGGGAGCTCTGGTTAAGAAGCTTGTGGTCAACCAGAATATGGACTGGAAGGAAGTGTCCTCGTCTCTGAAGAGTCTGCTGGCAAGCGTGAAGGATGAGAAGGCCGTGCTGAATGTGTCCATCGGAGAGTACCCTGTGCTTGCAAAAGAAATCGTGGAGGCGATCAAGGGCAGAGACATCACCCTTCAGTTGGAGCTGCAGAACGGAGTGATCTGGGAGATTGGCGGCATAGATGTGACGGATGCCGGCGAGATCAATATGAATGTGGTGATGAACAGTGACGCCATTCCGCAGGACGCTTTGGATGCCGTTGCGCAGGGAAATGAGGCGATTCCCATTTCGCTGGAGCACGATGGCCCGTTTGGTTTCCGGGCGCTGCTGCGTCTGCCGATGGGAAATAAGAACAACGGAAAGTTTGCAAATCTTTTCTACTACCATGACGGAGAGATGGAGTACGTTTCCAGCTCCGAGGTCTTGGGAGGAAGAGCGGACTTTTATCTGGAGCACGCTTCTGACTATGTGGCTGTCATTACCGATGAAGCGATGGAAGGCGTGCCGGAGAAGGATCTGACAGCGTCTGCCGGAACCGAGCCTGTCTCTCCCGGTGCGGATGTACCGGTGGATGGGACAGCCGGAGCAGTTGTCACGGAGACGGCGGCCGGCGGGAATGTGCTGCCGATCCTGTTGATCCTGCTGGCGGTGATCGTGGCCGGCGGAGCGGCGATCGTTGTGATCGTCCGCAGAAAACAGGCATAAAGACAAAAAATGCCGGTCAGGCGAAAGGAACTAAGGAGCGCCGTTTCGGGCTGTTACAGCCCGGGGCGGCGCTTTTTCCTGCCAATTTTTCCGGTAAACATTCCAAACAAATTTTTAAACAACCTTCCAGCAAACTTTTGAACAACCTTCCAACCAACTTTTCACCAGCAAACTTTTTAACAATCTTTTCTTGACATCCTTTCGAAAATATGTTATAAAAAAGTATCCGGTTTTATCTGCCGGTTTTCCGGGGCCGTGTCGGCCCGTTGTTTCCAGTGATCAGACTGTTTTGAAAAAACTGACGAAGGAGATCTGCCGTGAACGGATCCTGTCGTCCGGGCCGTGCGTGGAAGGCTGTCCGGGCAGATGAACGGTTTTCGGCAGAAGCGAAGGATATGGGGATCCAGTATGGAACAGGCCATTATTGGCCGCGAGGGGAAAAAGAGGAGGGCCTTGCGCTGACGCTGCAGCAGACCACCCGGGCCAGGGGAGCGCTGCCGATCGTGCTGGCCTGCGTCTGTGAGGAGGGGCCGGGCGTCGGAAGGACAGACGGCGGAACGCGCTTTTGTATGCGCCTGACAGACTGGTTTTACGAGCGGGCGCTGGAGCGGTGGAGTCGTGAGAGGATGCCGGATCTGACGATCCTTTCGGGGGAGCTGTCCCGGGAACGGGAGGAGGCTTTCTTTTCCGCGGCGGGGATCCTGTGCGCGGGCCAGCACTTCCTCCTTTTCCGGCGGGGCAGGGCCCGGGTCTTTCTGCTGAATCGGCGCTTCCTGCGGCCGCATCTGAAGGAGATCGACCTGCCGAGGGAAGGGAGCGGGCGCTGGGCCCTGGAGGAGGGGGAGCTTCAGCAGGGCCTGGGGATCCTGCTGGAGACGGACGGATTTTCCCGCGGGGTCACCGGGGAGGAGCGGCTGGCCTGTCTGGCGGTGGACGAGAGGAGCTGGGGGCAGAGGCTGGAGAGCCGTCTGTCGGAGCTGGGAAGGATGGGAGAGAGCCGCGGCGCGGGCGGTGCGGCTGTCTTTGTGGTGACGAGATGACGGAGCAGAGGAAATGCGGATGGCGCGTTGAGGGGCTGGAGGGCAGGGGAGCTTTCTCGGAGGTATACCGGGTGCGGCGGGAGCGGGACGGGCTCCTTCTGGCCTGTAAGGTGACGGGGGAGCGGGCACAGTGGGAGCGGGAGAGCGCGCTGTTTCGAGCGATCAGCCAATACCATCACGCGCTGTTTCCCAGATGGTACGAGAGCTGGGAGGAGCGGGGAAGATACTGTCTGCTCCTGGAGTATGTGGCGGGACAGAGCCTGAAGGAGCTTCTGGCGCGAAGAGGGCGTCTTTCCCAGCGGCAGACTGTGGAGATCGGCAGGGCGCTGGCGGAGGGAATGGCGTTTCTGGCGGAGAAGGCGGGGATCCTCTACCGGGACCTGAATCCGGACAATGTGAGGATCTGTCAGGACGGCCGGGTCAAGCTGATCGACTTTGGGTGCGTCTGCCCCCTGGAGCGGCAGGGACGGGCGGACCGTTCCGGCTTTGGAAGAGCGGGGACTCCGGGATATGCGGCCCCGGAGCAGTTAAATGAGGCGGGCCGCGTGGGGACGTACAGCGACGTATATGCCCTGGGGAGGCTGCTTCACGGCCTGGTGACGGGGGACGATCCCTGTCTGCCTCCCCGCAGGAAACCGCCGATCCGTGCTTACGACAGGCGCCTCAGCCGAAGGCTGGAGCGGCTCCTGGAGGAATGTGTGCGGGCGGACGGCAGGGAGCGTCCGCCGGAGATGCGGCGGGTGCTGCGCAGATTGTGCGTGCTGCAGGAAGAGAGAGGGCCGGGAGCTGCCTGGGGAGAACTGCGGGAAGCCCTCCGGCGTGGGAAAGAGCCGGATTATCGGTTTGAGAAGCATCTTTTTCGGGGAAAAGGGGAGGCGCTTTCTTGGAAAGCAGTTGCCTCCGATGGGAAATTGTGATAAAATGTATGCCATGAAGGCCAAAGGGCCAAGCGGCCTGGACAGGCGCTTTGAGGGGAGGGGATGACCGCGTGGGAGAGGAAAGGCTTCGGATGGATTGGTTTCAGTATATAGCCCAGATCCTGGATCCCAGCATGGAGGATTATCTGTTCATCTATGATCTGCAGAAGGATCTCTATTGTATTTCCCCCAGTGCCCTGGAACGCTTCCCCATACCCGGCTGCCAGTTCAGCGACGTGGCGGGGAACTGCTCTAAGTTTGTCTATCCGGCGGATGTACAGCTTTTGCAGGAGGATCTGGGGAAGATCTTCCGGAACGAAAAGGAGGAGCACGACATTGAGTACCGCTGGATCGACCGGGAGGGCAATCCGGTCTGGATCAACTGCCGGGGCAGGGTGCTCCGGGATCCGGAGGGAAAGCCGCAGTTTCTTGTGGGATGTATCAATGAGATCGGTCTGAAGCAGCGCGCGGACAATACCAGCGGGGCCATGCTGGAGGCCAGTCTCAGGAAGGAGCTGGAGCAGTACCAGGGCCGCCGGATGGGCGGGTATATCCTGCGGATCGGCATCGATCACTTTAAGGAGATCAATGAGAATAAGGGGATCGAGTATGGGGACATGATCCTCCGCAGGACGGCGGAATGTATCGAGGAGATGCTGGAGGACGGACAGAAGTTCTACCGGATCCTGTCGGACGAGTTTATCGTCCTGAAGGAGGCCGACGACCGGGGGGAAGCGGAGGCGATCCAGCTCTATAAGAAGATACGGGCCGCCATCGACTATTTTATCGCGGACAACCATTACGAGGTGTTTTATACGATCTCTGCGGGGGTGCTGGATCTGTCCAAGGTGACTGACCAGTGCTATGCGAATCTGATGAAGCTGTCGGAGTTTGCGCTGAACGAGGCGAAGAGCCGGGGCAGGAACCAGTACTATCTGTATGAGCTGGCGGACTATCGGATCTTCCGGTACCGCAGAGGATTGATCAAGGCGCTCCGCCGGGCGGTCAACAATCAGTGCGAGGGCTTCGAGGCGTACTATCAGCCGATCGTGGACATCGGCCGGCAGAAGCTGATTGGCGCGGAGACGCTTCTGCGGTTCCAAACGGAGGAGCTGGGCCGGATCCCGCCCACAGAGTTTATCCCGCTCCTAGAGGAGACGGGACTGATCATTCCCGTGGGCCGTTTCGTGCTGGAGCAGGCGCTTGCGACCTGCCACCGGATCCAGCAGCAGATCCCGGACTTCCGCATCTCGGTAAACGTGTCCTACATTCAGGTGTTAAAGAGCGACGTGCTGGGGGTGATCCTGGACCTGATCAAGGCGTACCAGCTGAAGCCGGGAAGCCTGATGATCGAGCTGACGGAGAGCGGTTTTCTGGAGTCCAACGCCGGGTTTATCAAGTTCTGCGACGAGCTGCGGGAAAACGGCATCCTGCTGGCGCTGGACGATTTCGGGACAGGGTATTCCAATTTCCACTATCTCTACAACCTGAACCCGGACACCATCAAGATCGATCGTTCGTTTACCCTGGAGGCGCTCAACAATCCGCATGAGTATGACCTGCTGCGGCACATGGTGGAGATGACCCACAGCATCCACCTGAAGCTTTGCATCGAGGGAATCGAGAACGACCGGGAGCTGGAGAAGATCCGGGCGGTGAAGCCGGATTACATACAGGGCTATGTGTTCGGGAAGCCCTGCCCGCGCGAACAGTTTATGGAAAGACATGTCCTCGAACAGGCAAGAGTCTGAGAGGAGAAAGGAGTGATAGCTGTGCGTTTTTTTATTGACACCGCAAAGGTGGAGGATATCCGGAAGGCGAATGATATGGGCGTCATCTGCGGCGTTACCACCAACCCTTCCCTGATCGCCAAGGAGGGACGAGTGTTTGAGGAAGTGATCGCGGAGATCGCTTCCATCGTGGACGGCCCCATCAGCGGGGAGGTGAAGGCGACCACCGTGGACGCGGAGGGAATGATCCGGGAGGGACGTCAGATCGCGGCGATCCATCCCAATATGGTGGTGAAGATCCCCATGACGGTGGAAGGGCTCAAGGCATGTAAGGCCCTGTCCGCGGAGGGGATCAAGACCAATGTGACCTTGATCTTCAGCGCCAATCAGGCGCTTCTCGCGGCGCGCGCGGGAGCAACCTACGTGTCCCCTTTCCTGGGGCGTCTGGATGATATCAGCCAGCGCGGCGTGGACCTGATCCGGGAGATCGCCGACATCTTTGCCATGACCGATCTGGATACGCAGATCATCGCGGCCAGTGTCCGTAACCCGGTCCATGTGACGGACTGCGCTTTGGCGGGAGCCGATATCGCCACCGTCCCCTATGCGGTGATCGAGCAGATGGTGAAGCATCCGCTGACGGACGCGGGCATCGCCAAGTTCCAGGCGGATTACCGGGCGGTATTCGGAGAGTAACCAGAGCAAAAAAACAGCTGCGCCGAACAGAGTTCTCGGTGCAGCTGCTTTCTTTGTTTTGAGGAGTCTTATTTCATGGACTCTTCCTGCTTCTTGATCATCCGGCGGACCATCTCGCCACCGATACTTCCGGCCTCGCGGGAAGTCAGGTCACCATTGTAGCCCTCTTTGAGGTTTACGCCCAGCTCGGATGCGATCTCGGTCTTGAAACGGTCCATAGCGGCCTTTGCCTCAGGAACTTCTACTCTATTACTTCTGGTTGCCATCTTGTTTTCACCTCCATGACTTTTTTTCGTTTTCTCTATTTTCAAGATAAGCGCTGCAACGGCTTATCCTGAAAAAGATCCGGGCTAAGCATATTACAATCACTTATCTTGATGTTAGTATTGACTGCGGCCTGAAAAATATAATGGTAACTTTTGCATATTTGTGGTATAGTGGATGCGTGTCATTTGCGTGTCAATTTGCGTGTCATTTTGAAATAGTATTTGTCTTTTGAGAGGCTTTATGATATAATGTTAAAACGGCTGTGACCTTGTCCCGTTTTGCCCCGGCAAAGCGGGTGGTGATAGATGAGCACAGATGACGTTAAGGAGGATACGTATCAATGAGCGTACAGGTGGAGAAATTAGAAAACAATATGGCAAAGCTGACCATTGAGGCGTCTGCGGAGGAGCTGGAAAAGGCTCTGGAGGCCGCGTTCCAGCAGAATAAGAAGCGGATCAGCCTTCCCGGTTTCCGGAAGGGCAAGGCGCCCCGCCGGATGATCGAGCAGATGTACGGAAAAGAGATCTTTTATGAGGATGCCGCCAACAAGCTGATTCCCGAGGCGTATGAGAAGGCGCTGGAGGAGTGCACGGAGGAGATCGTCTCCTCTCCCAAGGTGGAGGTGATCCAGATCGAGGCCGGAAAGCCCTTTATCTTTACGGCGGAGGTGGCTCTGAAGCCGGAGGTGACGCTTGGGAAATATAAGGGGATCAAGGTGGACAAGGCGGATCTGACCGTGACGGACGCCGAGGTGGATGCGGAGATCGACCGGGAGCGGGACCGCAATTCCCGCACCATCAATGTGGAGGACCGGCCGGTCAAGGACGGCGATATGACCGTGATCGACTTTGAAGGCTTTGTGGACGGCGTGGCATTCGAGGGAGGAAAGGGCGAGAACCATCCTCTGACGATCGGTTCCGGAACCTTCATCCCCGGCTTTGAGGAGGCGCTGATCGGCGCGGAGATCGGGAAAGAGACGGATGTGAACGTGACCTTCCCCGAGGACTATCAGGCCAAAGAGCTGGCAGGAAAGGCTGCCGTGTTCAAGTGTACCGTGAAGGAGATCCGGGAGAAGGAGCTCCCCGAGCTGGACGACGAGTTTGCCAGCGAGGTGTCGGAATTTGACACACTGGCGGAGTATAGAGAAGATGTGAAGAAGAAGCTGGAGGACAGAAAGGCTTCCGCGGCGAAGGATGCCAAGGAGGAGGCCGTGCTCAACGCGCTGGTGGAGGAGGCCAAGATGGAGATCCCGGAGGCCATGACGGAGACGCGGCAGAGACAGATGGCGGAGGAATTTTCCCAGCGGATTCAGGCGCAGGGGCTGTCCATGGAGCAGTATATGCAGTTCACCGGGATGACTCCCGCCGCCTTTATGGAGCAGATGAAGGATCAGGCGCTCAAGCAGATCGAGACCCGTCTGGCGCTGGAGGCGGTTGCCGCCGCAGAAAAGATCGAGGCTTCCGACGAGGACTTTGAGGAGGAAGTAAAGACCATGGCGGAGGTTTACCAGATGGAGGCCGACCGGGTGAAGGAAATGCTGGGGGCCAAGGGAACCAAGCAGGTCAAGGAGGATATCTGCATCAAGAAGGCGATGGAGTTCGTGGTGGAGAACGCCAAGGAGACCAAGGCCGCAAAGAGCAAGAAGGCGGACAAGGAAGAAGCATAGGGATCGGTGCACAAAAGAAACCGTTCGGGCATGGCGCAGATTGTATCCGGTTTTTCGGATGTGGTCTGCGCCTGTCAGGAATCCAGGCATTAATTTTTTATGAAATCGGTGTTTGGAGATTGCAAAAGCGTTTTAAGTGGGATATGATAGTACCGATGGGGATATGATTGGAAATGGAGGAAGTTATGAGTTTAGTACCTTATGTCATTGAACAAACCAGCAAGGGCGAAAGATCCTATGATATTTATTCGAGACTGTTGAAGGACCGGATCATCTTTTTGGGGGAGGAGGTCAACGATACCAGCGCGAGCATCGTTGTGGCCCAGCTTCTGTTTTTGGAGGCGGAGGATCCCGAGAAGGACATCCATCTGTATATCAACAGCCCCGGAGGAAGCGTGACCGCCGGAATGGCGATCTATGACACCATGCGCTACATCAAGTGCGATGTCTCCACGGTCTGCATCGGTATGGCGGCCAGCATGGGAGCATTTCTTCTGGCCGGAGGGGCCAAGGGAAAGCGCTATGCGCTGCCCAACGCGGAGATTATGATCCATCAGCCTTTGGGCGGGACCCAGGGACAGGCCACGGAGATCGAGATCGCGGCGAAGCATATCCTGCGGACCAAGGAGAAGCTGAACCGTATGCTGGCGGAAAATACCGGCAGGGATTATGAGACCGTCTGCGCCGACACCGAGCGGGACAACTGGAAGAGCGCCGAGGAGGCCTGTGAGTACGGATTGATCGACAAGGTGATCACCTTCCATGACATTCAAAAATAAGGAAGCGGGAGTAGGTAAGGAATGGCAGGTAAAAATTCAGACAACAACATCAGGTGTTCCTTCTGCAACAAGGCCCAGAGCCAGGTGCGGAAGCTGATCGCCGGCCCCGCCGGGGTCTATATCTGCGACGAGTGTGTGGACATCTGTGCCGATATTCTGGAGGAGGAGCTGGAGGAGGACGAGGCGGAGGAATCTCTGCACACGGAAATCAAGCTCCTAAAACCCAAGGAGATCAAGAGCTTTCTGGACGATTACGTGATCGGCCAGGAGGAGGCCAAAAAGGTGTTGTCCGTGGCGGTATACAATCATTACAAGCGGGTGACGGCGCCCAAGGATCTGGACGACGTGGAGCTGCAGAAGAGCAATATCATCATGGTGGGGCCCACCGGAAGCGGCAAGACGTACCTGGCGCAGACTCTGGCGAAGATCATCAACGTGCCCTTCGCCATCGCGGACGCCACCACGCTGACCGAGGCCGGCTATGTGGGCGAGGACGTGGAAAACATCCTGTTAAAGCTGATCCAGGCGGCGGATTATGATGTGGAGAGAGCGCAGTACGGCATCATCTACATCGACGAGATCGACAAGATTACTAAGAAGGGCGAGAATGTGTCCATTACCAGGGATGTGTCCGGAGAGGGCGTGCAGCAGGCCCTGCTGAAGATCGTGGAGGGGACCGTGGCCAGCGTTCCTCCCCAGGGAGGCAGAAAGCACCCTCATCAGGAGCTGATCCAGATCGACACCACCAACATCCTCTTTATCTGCGGCGGAGCGTTTGACGGACTGGAGAAGATCGTGGAGTCCCGTCTGGACAGAAAGACCATCGGCTTCAACACGGAGGGAACCTTAAAGACCACCAAGGAGCTGAGCGACCTGCTCCAGGAGGTGACGCCGCAGGATCTGGTAAAGTTCGGACTGATTCCGGAGTTTGTGGGGCGCGTGCCCATCTGTGTGTCCTTAAACGGCCTGGACCGGGAGGCGCTGGTGCGGATCCTGCAGGAGCCCAAGAATGCGCTGATCAAGCAGTACCAGAAGCTGTTTGATATGGACGACGTGGAGCTCTCCTTTGAAAAGGAGGCGGTGGAGGCCATCGCCGACAAGGCGTTTGAGCGGAAAACGGGAGCCAGAGGACTGCGCTCCATTATGGAGAGCGTGATGATGGATACCATGTACGAGATCCCTTCGGACGACAGTGTGGATAAGTGTGTGGTGACCAAGGCTGCCGTGGAGGGGGAAACGGGCCCCCTGACGGTCCGGCGGGATGAGCTGAAGAAGGTGAGATAGGAAGGAGCGCCGCTTTCAGAGCGGCGCTTTCTGTACATACGAGGTAGCGATATGGTTATCAGGAATGTGAATTTGGAGACGGTGTGCGGCATCACCAGCAAACTGCCTGAGAACGTACATCCGGAGGTGGCTTTTGCGGGGAAGAGCAACGTGGGGAAATCCTCCCTGATCAACGTGCTGATGAACCGGAAGGCGCTGGCGCGCACCAGCGCCCAGCCGGGCAAGACGCAGACCATCAACTTTTACAATGTCAACGACGAGATCTACCTTGTGGATCTGCCGGGATACGGGTATGCCCGGGCCAACGAGGAGGTCAAGGCCAAGTGGGGCAGGATGGTGGAAAACTATCTGCACCGCTCCAGACAGCTGCGGGCGGTGTTTTTGCTGGTGGATATCCGGCACGCTCCCTCGGAGAACGACCGCATTATGTACGATTGGATCTGCAGGCAGGGCTTTCAGCCCATCCTGCTGGCCACCAAGCTGGATAAGCTGAACCGGAGCCAGGTGCCCGGGCAGCTGAAGCTGATCCGCACCGCTCTGGGCGCGGAGCGGGACGTGCAGATCCTTCCCTTCTCCTCCCAGACCAGGCAGGGACGGGAGGAGGTCTACGCGATCCTGGACGATATCCTGGAGAGAGAAAACGGAGCGCAGGAAACCCGGAGGTAGATGGATATGAAAAAATATTGGAAGGCTCTGACAAATTTGGCGGTGGCGCTTGCGATCTTTCTGGCGGTTATTCTGCTCCTGCCCCGGTTTGTGATCTTCTTTGCGCCCTTTGTGGTCGGATGGGTCATCGCGTTGATCGCCTCTCCTCTGGTGCGTTTTTTGGAGGAGAAGGTCAAGATCAAGCGAAAGGCCGGGAGCGCTTTTGTGATCATCGTCGTGATCGGGCTTGTGGTGCTGGTCCTCTACCTGGTGGGAGAGAAGCTGGTGCAGGAGATCCTGGGACTGATCAGCTCACTGCCGGAGATGTGGAAGGAGCTGGAGTCGGAATTTGCCGAGATCGGCAATAACCTGAGCGTGGTCTACAGCCGCCTCCCGGAGAATGCCCAGGCGAACATCACCGAGATGACCCAGGGGATCGGCGCTTACCTGGGAGATATTTTCGGGCAGATCGGCAGCCCTACCATCGAGGGGGTGGGAAACTTTGCCAAGCAGCTTCCCTCGGTGCTCATCGCGGTGATCATGTCGCTTCTGTCCGCCTACTTCTTTGTGGCGGAGCGGGAGAGCATCAACGAGTGGTTCCGGAGGCATATGCCGGCGGCCGTCCAGGCGGACTACCGTATTCTGCGGCACAGCCTGGTGAACGCGGTGGGCGGTTACCTGAAGGCCCAGCTGCGCATCGAGATCTGGATGTATCTGCTCCTGGTCATCGGCCTGTCGGTCCTGCAGGTGAATTACGCCCTGCTGATCGCGCTGGGGATCGCGTTTATGGATATCCTGCCCTTCTTTGGCACCGGGACGATTATGGTGCCCTGGGCGATCATCAAGATTTTGAGTTCCGACTATAAGATGGCGGTGGGACTGCTGATCATCTGGGGAGTAGGGCAGCTGGCCCGGCAGGTGATCCAGCCAAAGATCGTGGGAGATTCCCTGGGGATGCCGC
>CANPWJ010000031.1 GCA_947584035.1 uncultured Acetatifactor sp.
GACCAGATGATTTCTTCCGCTGACAGGAGCCGTCTTTCGGATCCCCTCCGCAATCTGCTCTCTTGTCAGTCCAAAAAGCCCCGCCACACAGGCAGCGGCGGCGGCATCCAACACCATATGGACACCGGGAAGCGGCACATGGATCCTTTCCGTCCCCTCTCCCATATGCAGCACAGCGTCACTTCCCCAGAGGCCCCGGCTCACAATTCCGTCTGTCCAGGCCTCCTGTCCCGGTTTGCTGCCAAACCCGAAAAAGTGCGGCTTATGCCCTTTTATCTCCTGCAGTGCAGACAGCTTGTCGTCTTCACCGTTCAAACAGATCTCTCCGTCCTCCGCCATAAAGTCAAAGATCTCGGACTTGGCTTTCAGGATACCCTCCCGAGTCTTTAAATTATCCAGGTGGCTCTGGCCGATATTGGTTATGACGCATATGTCAGGTCTTACCATTTTGCTCAGGCGGTGCATCTCCCCAAAATCACTGATCCCCATTTCCACTACCGCAGCCTGATGCTCCGGCCGGATCCGCAGCAGCGTCAGCGGAACGCCGATCTCATTGTTAAAATTCCCCTCCGTCTTCAGCACACAATATTTTTCCGCCAGAACCTGTGCGATAAATTCCTTGGTGCTGGTCTTTCCTGAACTGCCCGTGATTCCCACTACCCTGATATCCAGTTTTCGGCGGTAGAACTCTGCAATATCTTTCAGCGCCTGGAGCGTATCCTCCACCACTACATAGCAGCCCCAGTCTTCCTCCGCAAACTGCGCCGGGGTTCTGCTGACCACTGCAAGCGCGATCCCTTTTCCGACAGCCTGGGCCACAAAGCTGTGTCCGTCCACCCGTTCCCCGACGGTGGCGATAAACACTCCTCCCTCTGTCACCTGTCGGGAATCCAGAACAACAGATGTGACATTATCGTCATTTTTTCTCTTTCCGTCAGATACAAGCTTCCCGCCGCAGGCCGCCGCTATCTCACCGATCGTCAGATTCATTGATATCCCCCTCTGTGCGCTTCACCGCATATTCATTCAAAAGTTAAAGTTCTTTCTTCTCTTTCATGGCGTGCTCTAAAATTCTCTGGCACAGCTCCTCAAAGCCGATCCCCACAGCTGCCGCCTCCTGGGGCAGCAGGGAGGTGGCGGTCATTCCCGGCAGCGTATTGGCCTCCAGGCAGAAGATCTCCCCGTCGGGACGCATGATAAAGTCCATGCGGGCATAGCTTTTCAATCTCAACACCTGAAAGACCCTTTCCGCAATGTCCTGCATTCTGCGGGTCCTCTCCTCCGAAAGCTCTGCAGGACAGACCTCCCGGGCGCTGCCCGCCTGATATTTTGCCCTGTAGTCATAGAACCCTGCCCGGGGGATCATCTCGATCACAGGAAGCGCTTTTCCGTCCAGCACTCCTACGGAAAACTCCCTGCCCTTTATGTACTGCTCGATGATTACCTCATCTCCGTATCGGAAAGCCTCCTCCTTGGCAGGTTCGTATTCCTCCTGCGCCAGCACAATGCTGACGCCCACGCTGGAACCGCCGCAGCTGGCCTTTACCACACAGGGCAGCGGAACCTTCCCAAGGTCTTTCTCCCCCTTTTTCAGCCGTATGCCGGGAGGCGACGGGATCCCGTAAGCCTTAAAAATATCTTTGGTAATTCCCTTATCCATAGCCATGGCCGAGCTGGCATAATCCGTTCCCGTATAGGGAATCCCAAGAAGCTCCAGGCAGGCCTGGATCTTCCCGTCCTCTCCACAGGAACCGTGAAGCGCCAGGAACACACAGTCGGACTGACTGCACAGCTCCAGAACATTAGGCCCGAAAAAGCGCCTGCCGCCGTCTTTCCGCAGGGCTTTCACCGCGTCCAGGTCCGGCTTCCTCGGCCCGATAGCGCCCACCTGAGCCGCCCAGTCCCTTTCCAGTTCAAAGATCCCCTGTGTCTCTCCCTCATACCCCAGATACACGTCCAGCAAGATTGCCTGGTGCCCTCTGTTTTTGAGAGCCCTGTAGATCATGCTTCCCGAACTTAAGGATACGTCCCGCTCCGTGCTGATTCCTCCGGCCAGCACCACAATTTTCATGCTATACCCCTTCCCGTTCCTGCCAGGGAGTTCCGGCTGCCAGCTGTGCCAGAAGAAGCAGATACTCCGCTCTGTCCTCCTCTTTCTCATAGAAATTTTCCGATCTCAGATTACGTCCCATGAGATAATGCAGGAACTCTTCTAAAATACTGGTATATTGATAATTATTCAGGATATAGTTGGCACATGACATCTCTGCGGCGCACTTCAAAAGTTCTTCTGTGCCGGCGTTTTTGTCCGACACCGGATCGATCATTTCCTGATAATCCACGGACATTTCCTCCGCATGCCCCATGATCGTATCCATAAACCGCTGGCACAGATCCGTATCCACCCTCTGCCGGGTCACCATATAGGTCATGCTTCCGAAAAGGTAGCCAGTTTCGTCAATACAGCTTATGTGATTATCCTCAAAGGTGCTTTTGTATCCCTTGATCCGGTTTCCGTATGTACTCAGCCCGGTGGCCCGGTAAAGCTCCGTCAGCGCCCAGAAGATCTCCGGCCCTTCCGATGACACGTCTGTCGTCTGTGTAAAGACGGCGGACGCCTTCTGCAGACAGGCATTTGCAAACTCCCGGTCAAAGTACTGGAACAGATAGCTGAATTTCGCCAGGGCTTCCGCATACAGGGCTCCCGGTCCGTCCTGCGCCCCGGCAGGATCGATCTGCTCCGTCCACTTCTGCAGCATCTCCATCACGTCCGGGATCTCATCTTCGTCCTGATCCGGGAAGATGGCGCCGTATCGCTCGTAGGCGACCAGAAGCGCCAGAACCTCCTCGACGGAGATCCTCCCCGCCTCACAGTCGTCCGCAAGCTCCCCGTACAGCTCCTCAAAGAGCTCCTGGTACCGCGTCTCACGGATGGGAAACTCATACGACCGCCCGATCCGGTCGCACTCCAGAAAGTACGGCCCGCCCGTGCCGTCCAGATATTCCCCGAAGTCCGCGCGTCCCGTATAGATCCCCAGCCCTTTGTCGTAGACCGCGTCTTTGATCTGTCCGGTGTACACTACCTCGCCCGTGCCGCAGTCCACCAGGCGAAATTCCGCGGGGATATGGGCTCCCTTCACCACCGCGACTTTCCCGCCCCGCGCCTGGTATCCGTTCCGGTCCACCAGGATGTTGGGCGTAAAAACCGGCACCTCATACTCGATCACCGGAGCCCGCTCCATACTCACAAACTCCGCCTCTTCCCCGGTATTCATTTTGTCCGGAGACAATCTGCCGCAGCCCCCGCAGGTCTCCGCCAGGATCAGGCAGATCACACCCAGCCCGATCGTTTTTTTCCAGCGCCTCAAACTTTCCTCCCCGCACAATCCGCCTGTGCGTCCTTCCTCTCTATTTTAACATGATTTCTGTATAAAGCAATTCTATTTTGCGCCGATCCCTCCCGCCGCATCCTCCGATGCGTCGTACACCACTTCCCCGTCGATGACCGTGTAAAGCGTGCGGGTAAAGATCTCCATCGGATTGCCGTCAAAAACAGCGATATCCGCGTCCTTCCCCACCTCAATGCTTCCCAGCCGGTCCGCCACGCCGCAGATCAGCGCCGGGTAGAGCGTGATCGCCTTATATCCCTCCTCCAGGGGAAGCCCGGACTTTACCGCAAGTCCGGCGCAAAGGGGAAGCGATTTGATCAGAGACACGGGATGATCCGTCGTCACCGCGGTCATTACGCCGGCCCGGTTCAGCACGCCCGCCGTCTTAAACGCCACATTCTGCACCTCGATCTTATTGCGGCTGGCAAAATCCGGCCCCACGATAGCGGGATATCCCTCCGCGGCCAGCTCCTCCGCCACCAGATGCCCTTCCGAACAATGATCCAGCGTCAGATCCAGGTCAAACTCCCTGGCGATACGGATCGCCGTAAAAATGTCGTCCACCCGGTGGGCATGGGCTTTCAGGGGGATCTCCCTTCGGAGCACCGGGATCCAGCACTCCTTCGTAAAGTCGATCTCGAACTCCTCTTTCGCCTGTCGGGCCTTTTCCTTCCGCCGCAGATATTGTGACGCTTCTGTCAGTTCCTTCCGCAGCATCCCCGCGATGGCCATCCGGGTAGACGGGCTTTTGTTTTGTCCCGAATAATTGACCTTGGGGTTTTCCCCGAAGGCGACCTTCATCGCCGCCGGTGCCTTGACGATCAGATCGTCGATCCTGCGGCCCCTGGTCTTGATAAAGGCAAACTGGCCGCCGACCACGTTGGAGCTTCCGGGGCCGACCATGGCCCCTGTGATCCCGGCGCGCACCGCGTCGTCAAAGGCGGCGTCCATCGGATTGATCGCATCGACGGCGCGGAGATAGGGCGTGACCGGATCGACGGTCTCATTACAGTCGTCTCCCTCCATGCCCTTTTTCTCTTCCGTGATGCCCATATGACAGTGCGCCTCCAAAAGCCCCGGCAGGATCAGGCCTCCGTCTGCCCGGATAACCCGTTCCCCCTGCTCGGGCGCCACCGGGATCTGGCCCGCGTTCCCCACCTCCGCGATCTTCCCGTCCCGGATGCGGAGCACGCCGTCCTCAATATCACCGCGGGCCATCGTCTTGATCGTGCCGCCTACAATATACATACCGCCATGGCCCCTTTCCTCAGAAGAGCTCCTCCGGATTGACCGCGTTTCCGTCCTTGGTCAGCCGAAAATACAGGTTGGAGCCTTCCTCCACATAATATTTGGTGGGAGCGGATACCGATGCCAGGGTCTGGCCGGCCTCCACATAGTCACCCTCCGCCACCTGCAGATCCCCAAGCTGCCCGTAGGTCACCTGGTAGCCGTCGCCCAGATCCAGCGTCACCGCCTGACCGATCTTGGAATCCTCATAGACAGAGACCACCTGTCCCGCCGCACAGGCGCTTACATCCGTTCCCTCGTCCGCCTGGAATACGACCGCCGGATTTCTGGTATACTGATCCAGGGTCTTAAAATAAACGCTGCTGTCCATGCTGTAGTGCAGGAGCACCTCACCGTTCACCGGTCTGACCAGCCCGTTCTCCCCATCAAAATGGAGCTCTCTGGCCACCTCCGCCTCCGGCACGATGGTGGGAAGCTGCTCCTCCCCTCCGGCTCCGGCACCCATCTCATCCTCCGCGGGCGCTTTCTCCGCGGGCTCTTCCGCCTCCGGCTCCTTTTTCTGTTCTGTCACTCCGGGGATCTCCACCTGGCCGGAGCCCACTAACGTGGTCCCCAGATCCAGTTCCTCGTCATAGGGCATATAGTCCAGGTCATCCTCCAGCGCCTTGCCGCTTCCGGCATCCCCGGAATTCCAGGACGATTTCGGCGCCGTATTCTGCGCCAGCTCGTCCAGCTTTTCGTCCGTGCTGTCCTCCAGCGCCGTGAAATCGACCACGTAGCCGTCGTCCTGAGAATGGGAATCCTCCTGTCGCATATACAGTCCGGTCATGGTCAGTGCCGCCAGCACAAAGACCGAAGATCCGATCATAATAGCCCGTTCCTTTTTACTGCCGCTTCTGCTGCTCCTTCTATTTCCTCTCATATCCTCTTACCTTCCTTTTGAAAATTAAGTTTACATCTGAAACTATTTTTGCCAAAAGGAAGCTTTTTATACACAAACAAAAAACAGACCGGGACACCTCGTCCCAGTCTGTTCTCTGCGCTCTGCGCGAAAAGCCCGCTGCCGCCTCACGCCTTCCCGGAATAGCTTGCCACATCCACATGCTGCACCGTTCCCACATTTCCGTTCTCATACAGAAAGACACCGCTGCGGCGGATCGCTCCTTTCGTCTGTCCGCCGCTTCCCTGCAGCGTAAAATCGGTTGCCGCGTTTTTCAGGCAGATGGCTCCCACCCCTTTTTCCTTCAGATGATAGAGCACATCCTGCCCGTTCTCATCCTTGGTCCAGATCTGAAGCTTCGACCAAACCGCGTCATTCTCGTCGATCCATCCGTTTCCGTCGTCATCATACTCCGCCAGATCGGCGAACCCGTCCCCGCTGGAGGTGCCGAACAGCTCGCTCCCGTCGTTGATGACGCCGTCCCCGTTCTTGTCCAGAGCCAGATAGCCGCTGCCCTTTCCCAGCCGGGAGATCTCATCCTTCTCCCCGTCCGCGTCGATGTCAAAGAAAAAGGTCTGATCGGAAAGCTCCGCCACATCCGTGTCCAGGTTGATGACCAGCGGGTCACACAAAGTAAACATGCCCGCGTCCAGCTCCGACCGATAGTACGATTCAAATCTTCTGCTCATGCCCACATGGACCTGAAAGTCGATCTCCCGGCCGTCCGCGGTGCGCACCGTCCCCCGGGTGGAGAAAAAAGTATCCTCCGCCTCCATCTGGTAGGATTCCTGCGTGTAATTCAGCGTGCGGTAGGTGACGGCGCCGCTTCCCGTCTGTCCGGCAGATCCGGAGGGAGCTCTCCCGGAGCTCTCCGGAACCGTCTCCCGCTCCCAGTCCCAAAAGTCATACCGGCTGTAGCCAAACAGCAAACCAAAAATGTACCGCATGGTCATCTGCCGGATACTGTTCAGCGCGCTGCCCGGCGTGGACCGAATGCTGACCCGCCCGGAGGCAGCCTTGAAACGGTCCTGCCATTCCTGCACGGCAGACGTCTCCTGCAAAGCACCCTGTCCGTCCTGTTCCTTCTGTTCCTCCTGTTCCTTCTGCCCGTCTATCCCGGTGCCGTTGTCCGATACTGCCGCGTCCAAAACGCCGCCCTGCGCCAGGGCGCCCCGATACTCCGTTATCGAGAAATGCCGGACGGTTGCTTTAAAAGCTCGATAGCTTCGCGCGGATTCCATTCCGATCGCGCTGGAATCAATTTTCAATCCTCACTTTCTCCCTCTCCTCCACCACATCCGGCTCCGCCGGCTCCCCTGCCCTCCCTGGCAGGGCGCGCTGCGCCTTCCGGCTTTCGATCATGCGCGACCTCCTCTGTCCCACATAAAAAGGATGGCATCCATGCGTCCGATTCCGTTCCTCCGCATAAATACCATCCGTGGTGTCGATATCCAATTACTCGGACGCCAGTGGGCCAGACTGCCGTCCTGTAATTATTATATCGGCCGGTACTGTCAAAACTTTAGTTTGGGGAAAACCGCGCCATCCAGTCGGCCGCCATTTCCCTGGTGATCACCATATTCCCGCCGTAGGGATTGATGATAAAGCCGCGGGCCGGGTTCTCCCTTCCGTCCGAAGCCTTGCGGAACAGTACGTCCGCATAGTCCCGAAACCGAAAGGCCATGGTCTGCTGGTTCTTCTCATCCTTCCACTTCCGAAGCTCCTCCCAGTCCGTATAGGCCATCAGAAACAGCTTGCCGTCCGGCGCCGCCAGCATGGGAAACTGCATCTTGCTGTCCGGCGCCAGCTTCACCCTTCCGTCCTCCCCCAGCTCCGGGACGGGGGTCAGCAACACGGGAATCAGGAAGGTGGCCTTAAGTACCTCGTCCAAAAACAGCCGCCGGTGCTCCGGCGTGTCCTCCGCCCGCAACAGTTCGATGGCCCCCACCAGCATGGGATTGGTTATAGGTTTCCTAAAATCCATCGCGCTTATTCCTCTACCCTGTTATAATTGATCAGGCAGCCCTTCAAAATGATCTGGCGTTCCTCGTCGGTGAGCTCTCCCAGACGAAGCTCAAATTCCCGCAGACCGCCGTCCTTCACCGTGTAGGCCTTGATCACATCCGCTTTCTCCTCCACTGCTTTCCGGATGCCGGGAAGGAACAGATAGTCCAAATTCTGAAAGGGAAGCTCGCCCGCATCGATCAGGAAGGGAAGCATCCCCCAGTTGATCAGGTTGGAGCGGTATCGCTTGGTGGCATACTCATTGGCGATGTTCGCCCAGCCGCCCAGCACCTTCTGGCAGGAGGCCGCCTGTTCCCTGGCGGAGCCGTCTCCCGGCTTCACCGCAAAGATCGTGGAGCCAAAGCCCGTGTTGGTGTGGTCGGCATCCGCGAACCGGGTCTTTACCACATTCATCACGTCCTTCACCCAGGGACATTCCCCGCAGGGATGCTCGCCCTGCATCCGGAGCTTCTCCGCCTTCTGTACCGCCTTGGCGCGCCCCACGTACTGGGGATCCTTGCGGCTTAAGGTAAACTCCGCGAGTCCCAGCGGGTTGGAACGGTAGGAGGAAGTCTCCCCGGAGGGGATCAGCTCGTCCGTGGTGGTCACCGGATCATGGATCTCCGACACCACCTGGAGCACCAGATTGTCCGGCAGCGCCCCCATCTCGGGCCAGTCCTTGATGTTGGGGCCAAACTGGATCTCGGTGTCCGGATCCGCCACGCCCTTGGAATCAAATACGCGGTTCTCATAGATCTTCGCGTCAAAGTGATATTTGTACTTTCCGAATGTTCCGTCGAACTCCGTCGCGGGCGTCAGAACGCCCCGATTGGCCGCCGTCGCGGCAATCGACCTTGCGTCCATCAGCGCCACCGAGGAGATCTGCCCGTTCTGCAGCTTGGAGCCCTCCCGGTTCGGGAAGTTTCTGGTAGAATGACGGATACTGAAGGCATTGTTGGCAGGCGTGTCGCCCGCTCCGAAGCAGGGGCCGCAGAAAGCGGTCTTGATCACCGCGCCGGTCTCCAGGATCGCCGCGGCACAGCCGTTTCGGATCAGCTCCATGTACACGGGCATGGAGGCGGGATAAACGCTCAGGGTAAAACCGTCCGAGCCGATATATCTTCCCTTTAACACGTCTGCCGCCGCGCAGATATTCTCAAATCCGCCGCCCGCGCAGCCGGCAATAATCCCCTGATCCACCACGAATTTCCCGTTCTTCACCTTGTCCTTCAGGTGATACTCCACCGCTCCGTCCAGGCTTACCTGCGCGCGCTTCTCCGTCTCATCCAGAATATCCATGAGGTTCGCGTTCAGCTCCTCGATGGTATACGTATTGCTGGGGTGGAAGGGCATCGCGATCATGGGGCGCACCTTGTCCAGATCCACCTCGATCATGCCGTCGTAATAGGTGACCTCCCCGGGATTTAACTCCTTGTATTCCCCGCTTCTGCCGTGGATCTCATAGAACTCCCGAATCTGCTCGTCCGTCCGCCAGATGGAGGACAGGCAGGTGGTCTCCGTGGTCATAACATCGATGCCGATCCTAAAATCTGCGCTGAGGCTGCTCACGCCGGGGCCCACAAACTCCATCACTTTATTTTTCACATAGCCGTTTTTAAAGACCGCGCCGATAATGGCAAGCGCCACATCCTGCGGGCCCACGCCCTTGACGGGCGCACCCTTCAGATAAACGCCCACCACCCCGGGCATATTGATGTCATAGGTCTGGTTCAGCAGCTGCTTCACCAGCTCCGGGCCGCCCTCGCCCATCGCCATGGTTCCCAGCGCGCCATAGCGGGTGTGGGAATCGGAGCCGAGGATCATCCGTCCTCCTCCGGCCAGCATCTCTCTGGCATACTGATGGATCACCGCCTGATGCGGGGGCACATAGACGCCGCCGTACTTTTTGGCGCAGGTGAGGCCAAACATGTGGTCATCCTCGTTGATGGTACCGCCCACCGCGCACAGGGAATTGTGACAGTTGGTCAGCACATAGGGCATGGGGAACTTCTGCAGACCGGAAGCCCTGGCCGTCTGAATGATGCCCACAAAGGTAATGTCGTGGCTGGTCAGCTTGTCAAACCGGATCTTCAGCTTCTCCATATTGCCGGAGGTATTGTGCTCCTTTAAAATACCGTAGGCGATCGTATTCCGGCGGGCCTCCTCCTTTGAGGTCTCCCTGCCCGTCCTCGCCCGGACCGCTGCCTGTGCCTCCCCGTCGTCGGGAACGATCTCCTTCCCGTTTAACAGGTACGCACCGCTCTCCAATAATGTAACCATACTCTTCCTCCTGATCGTCGCTTGGTCTACTGCGAAAACTATTCTTATTATAGGATAATCCGCCGCCTTATGCAACGATAATCTTTTTACAGCCGTTTTCCTTACAGCCGTTTTTCATCCAAATACAGCTGCACGCGGTTCTGGATATTTTCTGCGGCCTCCTGAACGCTTGCGGCTCCCGCCTGATACGCCCCAAATTCCTCATCCACGATCTGCGTGATCGCACGGATCGAAACGCTTTTCCGGTCCGCCATCCCGATAAGCGTCCTCACCTCCTCCACATCCTCCCGGGAAGCGGCATAGACACAGGGCACCTCCGGATCATCGAAGGATGCGTTGGGAAGAGGCTTCCCCGCGTCATCACAGAGCTGATCCTGCGCCAGCAGAAGCTGCCTCTCAAACAGCTCCTTCCGCACCAAAAAACGGCCGTAATGCGCGGTAGTATCGTCCATCCACTCTCCGTCCACATAAAACCGCAGGAAATCCAGGGCGCCTTCCGGGCAGTCGCTATAGGCGCAGATCCCCAGCGTGTCCAACAGCTGTACCGACACGCCGTTTCCCGCTCCGGGCAGCCCCTTCACCGCCATATCTCCGCCAAAGATCTCCTTCAGGTACTGGTACTGCCCCACACTTCCGATCACCTCCAGAGAGGCCAAATGGATCCCATCCGCTGCGCTGGCCCCTGTCAGGCGCGAACGTCTGTGGGCTTCGCCGCTGTCCCGCTTCTCCCCAAACTCCAGGATCCGGTAAAATTCCTCCCGGCAGAAATCCGCAGTACCCGTCTCCCAATTCACAAAATCCGCCAGAGAAAACATTGTCAGGGTAGAGGCGACACTGAAATCCGCATAAAATCCGGCCAGCGCGTCGGCCCCTTTTGAGTTTCTCTCAAAAGCGTCCAACATCTCCTCCATGCTCCATCCGGTCTCATCCCCGAGCAAGGCTCCCTTCCCCACGATCGTGCAGATCTGAAAGGCCGGCCCCAGCTCATAGAGGGCATCTCCCGTCTGCGCACACTTTAGGACACTGTCCTGGTAGCGCTCCCGGCGCTCCTCTTCTGTCAGACAAGTATTTAAGTCCATCAGGATTCCCTGATACCCCAGCACATCCGCGTCTAAGTCGCGCAGATCCACCAGATCCGGCCCCTTTCCGGTGGCAAGCTCCATCTGGAAACGCTCCAGCGCCGCCTCCTCATCCGCCCCATTTCCAAGGTAATCCGCCACCGCAACGCAGTACTGGCCGCCCCGGCTGTTGTATGCCTCCACCGCGCTCTGCAGCTCCTCGTCGTAAGTCCCCCAGACGGTCCCCAGGGTCACCACCGTCCGGCTGCCGCTCTCTTCCGTTCCCGCCGGCCTTTGCCCTCCTGGTTCGCCGCCTCCGGCTCCTCCGGTTCCACATCCTCCCAAAAGTCCTGCCGCCAGCAGAAGCGCGGCGCCAAGCGCTTTTTTCGCTCTCTCCTTTTTCATCCTGTCTTTCTCCTTTCCCTCTTCCTCCGCTCCCTGCCGTCTGCGGAGCTTCTTTTATTTCATTAAAGGAAAGACCTGTATCGCAATCGTACATGCCTTGTATCGGATTTGTAACATTTGCCCGCACCAAAAAGCACACCCCGGAATACTTCTCCGGGATGTGCCCTTTTTACTGCGATTCTGCCGCAGAACTCTCTTTGAAATTTTTTCTTCCGCTTACTTCAGTACCACCTTCTCCAGGTGCCAGATATCATCCACATACTCCTGGATCGTCCGGTCGGAAGTGAATTTGCCGGAACATGCCACATTCAGGATAGCGCTCTTGGCCCAGGCGTCCTCATCCTTGTAGGCCTCCTCCACGCGCTTCTGCGCGTCCGCATAGGAGCGGAAGTCCTTCAGGATAAAGTAGGTGTCCGCCTTTGCGCTGGACTGGGTATTTAACAGAGAATTGTACAGCGGGCGGAACAGCTCCGTATCATTGGGAGCATAGGTCCCGTTGATCAGCTGCATCAGCACCTTGCGCACATCCTGATCGTTGTTGAAGATCTCCATCGGGTTGTATCCGCCGTAGTTCTCATACCGGATGACCTCATCGGAGCTCAGTCCGAAGATAAAGGCGTTCTCCTCCCCTACTTCCTCCACGATCTCCACGTTGGCGCCGTCCATGGTTCCCAGGGTCAGGGCGCCGTTCAGCATAAACTTCATGTTGCCGGTACCGGACGCCTCCTTGCTGGCGGTGGAGATCTGTTCGGACACATCCGCTGCCGCAAAGATGATCTCCGCGTTGGAGACATTGTAGTTCTCGATGAATACCACCTTGATCTTGCCTTCGATGGAGGCATCGTTGTTGATCACGTCCGCCACCGAGTTGATCAGCTTGATGGTCAGCTTCGCGTTGTAGTATCCGGCCGCCGCCTTCGCACCAAAGATAAAGGTCCTGGGATAAAAATCCATCTCCGGATGCTCCTTCAGCTCGTTGTAAAGGTACATCACGTGCAGGATATTGAGAAGCTGTCTCTTGTACTCGTGCAGACGCTTTACCTGCACGTCAAAGATCGAGCGGGGATTGACCTCGATCCCATTGTGCTCCAGGATATAGTTGGCCAGGCGCACCTTGTTCTGGTACTTGATGTTCATAAACTCCTGCTGCGCCTTCTTGTCGTCCGCGTATACCTTCAGGCGGCTGATCTGCGGCAGATCCGTGATCCATTCCGCCCCCACATGCGCGGTGACCCAATCCGCCAGAAGCGGATTGCCATGCAGCAGGAAACGCCTCTGGGTAATGCCGTTGGTCTTATTGTTAAAGCGCTCCGGGTACATCTCGTAGAAATCCTTCAGCTCCTGTTTCTTCAGGATCTCCGTGTGCAGCCGCGCCACACCGTTTACGGAATAGCCGGCCACGATAGCCATATGGGCCATTTTCACCTGCCCGTCGTAGATGATCGCCATCTTGCGGATCTTATCCTGCACATTGACGTTGGGATCGTTTCCATATTTATTCTCGATCTCAATGATAAACCGGCGGTTGATCTCCTCCACGATCTGGTAAACGCGGGGAAGCAGACGGGAGAACAGCTCGATCGGCCACTTCTCCAGAGCCTCCGCCATAATGGTATGGTTGGTGTATGCGCAGGTCTTGGTGGTAACGTCCCACGCCTCCTCCCAGGTGAGGTAATAATCGTCCATCAGCACGCGCATCAGCTCCGCGATGGCCACGGTCGGATGGGTGTCATTCAGCTGGAACGTCACCTTCTCGTGGAACCTGCGGATATCGTCGTGCTTTCTCATGTACTTCTCCACCGCCTCCTGCACGGACGCGGAGATGAAGAAATACTGCTGCTTTAAGCGCAGCTCCTTGCCGGCATAGTGGTTGTCGTTGGGATAGAGCACCTCCACGATGTTGCGCGCCAGGTTCTCCTGCTCCACCGCCTTCTGGTAATCGCCCTTGTCGAAGGAGTCCAGCTTAAAGCACTCCACCGGCTCCGCGTCCCAGATGCGGAGCGTATTCACAATGCCGTTGCCGTAGCCGATCACCGGAAGGTCGAAGGGAACGGCACGCACCGACTGATATCCCTCCTGCGTGAAAATGTTCCGGCCCTTGTCGTCGGTATGTACCGACACGTAGCCGCCGAATTTTACCGTCTTGGCGTACTCCGGTCTGCGAAGCTCAAACGGGTTGCCGTTCTCCAGCCACGCGTCGGGGACCTCCACCTGGTACCCGTCGCGGATCTGCTGCTTGAACATGCCGTAGCGATAGCGGATGCCGCAGCCGTATGCGGGATATCCCAGGGTAGCCAGGGAATCCAGGAAACATGCGGCCAGACGTCCCAGGCCTCCGTTGCCCAGCGCGGCGTCCGGCTCCTGATCCTCGATGGCGTTCAGATCCAGCCCCAGTTCGTCCAGCGCTTCCTTCACCGGCTTGTAAGCCTGCATGTTGATCATATTGTTGCCCAGGGCGCGTCCCATCAAAAATTCCATGGACATGTAGTACACTACCTTGGCGTCCTTTTTCTCATACGCCTTCTGCGTGTCCATCCAGTTGTCTACGATCTGATCCTTGATCGCATAAGACACCGCCTGGAAGATCTGCTGCGGCGTGGCCTCCTCCAAGGTTTTGCGGTACAGAGTCTTTACATTATACAAAACGCTTCTCTTGAAAAGCTCTTTGTCAAACTTGGTTTTCTTGGAATTCGCAGCAGGAGCTGCGGCTGTGGTCACGGTCGCATTGCTGTTTTTCATATTCTTCACTGTTTGCTCTCCTTTCGATGCCGTTCGTAATCGTGATTGTCATTATTATAGCAAAGTTCCGGGCCGATTCCAACTGTTTTTCACATTTTCTTTATAAATTTGAGTATTTTCTCACCCGACGATCCAGCTTCCCACAATATTGGCTCCCAGATAGACCGCCAGCAGCAGCTTCCAGAACGGCTCCGGCTTCGTCCGCAGATAGAGCTGTATGTTCCGCATCGTCACGATCAGGATCGCCGCGGAGGCAAAGAGGGCGGTCCGATCCCCGGAAGCGTAAATGGTGGGCGAGAACCCGATGATGACCCGCGACAGAAAGCCG
>CANPWJ010000032.1 GCA_947584035.1 uncultured Acetatifactor sp.
AGGGAGACACGGTGAGACCCATGTTTCTAAACCTGGGCGGTATTCTGCTCAATATGGCGCTGGATCCGCTGCTGATGGTCGTCTTTGAGCTGGGGGTCGCCGGAGCCGCCCTGGCTACAGTGCTTGCCAAGCTGGTTCCGACATTGGTAGCATTTACCTTGTTGTGCAATCCCCAAAAAGATGTATCATTAAATGGAAGGTACATGAAATTTCAGGCGGAGAAGATCCGGCTGATCCTGAAGATCGGGCTGCCTACGGCTATTGGCGGAAGCACCATGCAGCTGGGCTTTTTGTTGATGAGCAAGAACGTGTATGTCTATGGCACACAGGCGATGGCGGCCTACGGGATCGGAAACAAGGTAAACGGGCTGATCACCCTGCCCTCCAACGGCATCGGCTCTGCGGTGGCGACCATTGTGGGCCAGAATATCGGTGCCAGACAGCAGGACCGCGCGGAGAAGGGATTTCGTATTTCCATGTGGATCGCCGTGTGTTTCCTGTTTGTAGGAGGCATGATCCTGTCCAGGGATGTCATTTCCACTGCGATCGTGAGTATCTTTTCGGACGACGCGGAGGTAATTGCCATGGCGGCGGACTTTCTCAGCATCATGGCCTTCTGGTGCTTTACCAACGGAGTCTACAACGCGGCTTCCGGGCTGTTCCAGGGAACCGGGCACACGGAGATCACCATGGCGGTGGACGCCAGCAGATTATGGGTCTTTCGGTTTCTGACCCTGTGGTTTTGCGGCAGTATCCTGCACATGGGCGTGCGCAGCGTTTGGTATTCCGTGGTGGTCAGCAACGGCATCTCCTCTGTGATCCTGTATGTGCTCTATCGAATGGGAATCTGGAAAAAGAATAAGATCCAGGTGGAGAAAGATTCCGCCATATAAAAATATAAAAGCGAAACCGTACACAGGAAAGAAGCTCCGGAAGGGGAATCCAAAGAAAATGCACATGATTCGGCGCAAGGGCCTGGTCTGCTACATGCTGGTACTGCTGGCCACGGCGTCCCTCAATGCGGGGGCGTGGTGCAGCAGCGCGTTTGCGGATTGGTACGCTGCCAATATTTTCCCCCTTTGGGTCAATACCTATGGGAGAGTGACCGGTCTCTTCTCCTTTTCTGTGGGCGAGTGTATGATCGCGGCCGGGTTTTTCCTGACAGCAGCGGAGGTTCTGCTGGGGCTGGCTTGGGGAATCTGTCGAATCCACCGGCGGACGCGGAGGAGCGGGAAGCGGAAACGGGAATGTTCTGTGGACTCTGGGACGGTTGACGGGGAGAACGGCGGCTTTTGGCTGGATCGGTTTATGGGGGGAAACCTCCGCTTTCTCGCCTGGGGCCTTTTGATCGTCTGGCTGGTGATGACGCTCAACTATGCCATCCTGTACCATACGTTTCCCCTCCCGGAAGCGGAACCCGGGGAGGATGCGGAGCCCTATTCCGTGGAGGAATTGCTCCTGGTGCGGAATCTGGTGGTGGAGAAATGTAATGAGTGCGCCGGCGCCGTGGCGCGGGATGAGAGGGGCAGAGTACAATATCCCGGGAGTATCCGTGAGGAGATGGCGGATCAGGCGATCCGCGCCATGCAGAAGCTGGGGCAGACCTATCCCCGGCTGGACGGCTATTATCCCCGGCCGAAGCCGCTGGTTTTTTCCGATGTTATGTGCCAGCAGTATATGCAGGGGTATTATTTTCCCTTTTCTCTGGAAGCCAATTACAATGATGTGATGTATGTGACGAACAAGCCGGAGACCCTGTGCCATGAGCTGGCGCATCTGCGGGGATATATCTATGAGGATGAGGCGAATTTTATCAGCTATCTGGCCTGCACGCAGTCGGAGGATCTTTATTTTCAATATAGCGGCTATCTGAGCGTGCTCCGCTATTTGGACGACGATGTCTGCCAGATCGCCAGGACGGCGCCGGACGTGTTTGCAGGGGCCAGTGAAAGGGTCCCTCTGATCGGGATACTGCCGCAGGTGGAGGAGGACAATACCTTTGTGCTTCCAGAGGATTGGGCGCGCATCCAGAGGAAGGCGCTCCTGCGCACGGACACGGTGGAGGCGGTGACGGATGCTCTTCTGGATGCCAACCTGAAGGCGCACGGCGTTTCGGACGGAATGGTCAGTTACAGCAGAGTCGTCCGCCTGCTGCTCCAATATTACCGGCAGACGGGAGAATTAAGCGGGTGACGAAAAAAATGGCGGGATAAAAATAGGAAAATACTTGACAATTCAGCCGGCAGGAGTTAAAATACTCATGTTGTCACTTGAAAAGCATAGTTTCAAATCTTGCGGGTGTAGTTCAATGGTAGAACACCAGCCTTCCAAGCTGGATACGTGGGTTCGATTCCCATCACCCGCTTTTCTTTTTTTGTCTGGGAAGCCCGATAATTCAAGGCTTCCCTGTTTTTTTTAATAGTCGTATCGAAAGTACGGTTGGTACGTTTTTCTTTTTGGATTTGCGCTCAAAAGAATAGTACCCGAATGTAGTGGATATATCTTTATGTCCTGCAAACCGCTGTACCGTGCGGCTGTTTTTGGATTGTCAGATTGAAAAACCCATTCTGCCGAGAGCTCCATTCCAGGAATAAGCTTTCCACGCCGCTTCAATGCACTTGACTATATTAGCACTTGTTAAATAATCTGAAAAGGTTCTATTCATGTGCGAGATGTAAAAAGGCACGCAATAAAGAATATTAAAAATCAAAAATTTGTGTTGTGGGATAGGGGATAACACGAACAAAGAATAAATGAGGGGAAGGTGTGTTAGAAACACAGAGTTGAAGGCACGTAAAAAAGAGTAAAAAGCCAATCAGGAAATCTTCTGTAGCTTTTCACTATGCTCCTCCAATACTTTTTTCATAACATCAATGTCCATCTGCATAGCTTCCAGCTGTTCTATACCGTTAGCATATCTGCGATAGGTGGAAGTATAGCAGGACTCTATATTCTGCAATCGCGGTAAAACGTCATTTTCCAACAATAACTGTACGGGCTTGATTTTTGCGTCCAATAATTGAGAGATAAAAATTTTGTCCTCGTTTGATAATGCCATAATCTGTCCTCCCTTGATTTTGGTATTTTCATTATAACAAATTTTCCAGCGTTTTCAATCTCTATAACTACATTTAAAAATATTTTAATTTTTTATAAAAAAATTGCTGACACAGAACACAGAAGTCCAAGGGTAATACTAACCTTGGACTTTCCTTTTTTGAGCCCCCGATTGGCCTGCCGTATCGGAAGCCTTTTCGATGGTGGCTTGCATTTAATGATTGTGCCGTCCACCATCTGCTATGCCGGATCCTCCTGTTCCTGGCCAGATCCGTCCGTGTCATCGTTGGTTGTAATGGGCTCTGCAGCACCATCAGAATTCCCTTCGTTTACATCCGGAGTTTCGGCGCCTTCATTGACATTTCCAGAGGAATCCGGTGTTGCAGGTGCACTACTGTCATTTGTATTATCACTTGGTGCAGCTACAGGAGGAAGTTCATCGATCAAATATCCACCATTTACAAACGCTCCCGTATCTAATTGATACCACAAGACGGTTTCCCCTTTGTATGACTCCACGATGCCTGTGACAGTGACCTGTTGTGCGGTCCCTAATGAACCGACTTTATTATAATCTGTTGAGGGGCCTTCTCTTAAATTTACTGTTTGCGCAGCATACATTGTTTCAGGGTCTATTTCTTCTACTTCATAGTCTGAAGCTACGATTTCTTCCATGGTAGTTTCAACCGTCGATTCTATGGTTTCTGCCGTTGGTTCCGTGGTAGTTTCAACCGTTGGCTCTGTAGTTTCTACGGTTGGTTCCGTGGTAGTTTCTATGGCAGGTTCCGATGATGCCTGCGCCTGTTCCGGGTTTATGGTTTGAACATCCGATTGCCCCTGAATCAAACGGATAAGCGTCAATATACCAATGCTTACAGCTAAGATGGTAGCCATTATGATAATGATCGTTTTATTCTGGTTCATATATTTCCTCCTTATGGTCAAATACCAAAATTATTATATCTTTCCAGTAAAACAAAGTCAATGAACGTGGTATGTTTTTTGGATATGCGCGCAAAGGATCGAGTGCCCGCAGGGCAATACCCTTTACCCCATAAAGCGCAGCATCAGGGCTGCATTTTACACTCCGCCCAAAAAGGAACGGGGCAAAGATTTTTGCTGACAATTTTGGAAGAATGTGATAAAATGGTATGCAAATAGAGCTTTTCGCGAGAGTTATGCGAAGAAAGGAGTGCATCATGGAATTACCATTTCAAATTGACTTATCGGGAGAGGTAGCAGTCGTAACGGGAGGCAGCGGCATTATCGGCGGGATGTTCTGCAGAGCGCTGGCCCTGTGCGGCGCCAAGGTTGCGATCCTTGGCCGGAAAGCCGAGAACGGCGACCCGGTAAAGGCGGATATTGAGGCGGCCGGAGGCGAGGCGATCACGGTATCTGCGGATGTAATGAGCAAGGAGAGCCTGGAGAAGGCGAAGCAGGAGATCCTGGACAAGTGGGGAAAGATCAATATTCTGATCAACTGTGCCGGTGGTGCGGTGAAGAGCGCGCAGATTCCGCAGGATCAGTATGCCGACGTGGAAGGGGACATGCTGACCTTCTTTACGACCGATATGGGAAATATCCGGCAGGAGCTGGATCTGAATCTGTATGGGACGATGCTTCCCACGCAGATCTTCGGAGCGTGCATGGTAGGTCAGGAAAATGCCAATATCGTCAATATTTCCAGCATGGGCGCGTATGGCCCGCTGACCAGGATCCCCGGCTATTCCGGAGCGAAGGCGGCGGTTTCCAACTTTACCGAGTGGTCTGCGAATTATTTTGCAAAGAGCGGCATCCGTGTAAATGCACTGGCGCCCGGTTTCTTCCAGACGACGCAGAACCATGCGCTGCACTTTAATCCGGACGGCACGCCGACCCCCAGAAGCAAAAAGATCATTGACAGCACGCCCATGGGCAAGTACGGCGATCCGGAGGATCTGATCGGCGCTCTGCTGTTTTTGGTAAGCCCCAAGGGCAGCAGCTTTGTGACGGGAGTGGTTCTTCCTGTGGACGGCGGGTTCCATTGTTACCTTGGCGTGTAAAAACAGCCGGAAGGTTTTGACCTTTTGAGAAGCTTATGAGAATAACCATTGTTGCCATCGACGCAACAATGGTTATTCTATTATAGGGGAGCATAGGAGCGCTTAGCGGTGTACCCGGCCCCGGTTCCAGACCTGGCTGGGCTGGGCCTTGAAGGTGGGACGGCGGAAAAGAAGCGTGCTCAAGGCCCTTCCGTTGAAGGGGAACAAAGGCCAAAAATAACTCATACCGCCGAAAGTCGGCGTCGCGAGGACGGACAGCAAAATCAGAAGGAGCCCGGCTCCGAAGCCGTATCCGCCCCAAAGCGCGGTAGCGGCGAGCAGGAAAATGCGATAGATCCTGAGTGCGTCGGAAAACTCTATGCTGGACAGGGAGAGGGAGGCCAAAAGTGTCACCGCGGCATAAAACAGGACTTCCGTGGAGGCCCAGTTCAGACGGACAGCGATGTCGCCAATGATCAGCCCGCCCACGATGGAAAGGGAGCCGGAAAAGCGGCTGGAGCTCACCGAGGCGGAATATTTGAACAGGTCTAAAATAAATTCCACCACGAATACATAGACGATCAACCTTGTGGGCGTCAGTCCTTCTGTGGATAACAGCCGCCATCGTTCGGCCAGCTGTGGATGGTAGGCGCCAATCAGGAGAAAGCCGGGCAGAAGCAGCAGACTGACCGGGATACAGGCGAAGCGCACCAGGCGGAAATATCCCCCGGTGAGCGGGCTTTTGTAGTAGTCCTCCGCGCTCTGGGTAAACTGAAAGATCGTGCAGGGCAGGATCAGCACGGAGGGAGAGTTGTCAACGATCACAAGGATATGGCCCTCCAAAAGATAGCTGCATGCCACGTCCGGACGCTCGGTTGTCTGGACGCTGGGAAGGGGCGTCCACCAGTGCTTGTGTACCAAAAGCTCCTCCAGGCTTTTTGCGCCCATGGTGAGGGAGGTCACCTGAAGCCGTTCGATGGTTTCCGACAGGGTCCGCAGTAACTCCTGATTTACTTGATCGGCCAGGTAGGCGATGGCCACATCGGTTTGGCTGGCGGTGCCCACGCTGTGGACGGAAAAGACGAGCTGTGGGGAACGGACCCGCCGCCGGATGAGGTTGGCGTTGAACAGCATCGTTTCCACAAAACCGTCCCGGGCGCCCTTGGTGATGCGTTCCGAGTCGGGCTCCCCAATTCCCCTGGCAGGGTATGTGCGCACGTCGATCAGGATCGCCTGGGAGAAGCCGTCGATCAGGAGGACGGAGGGGCCGCTCAGGACGCTGCGGAGGATCTCCTCCCAGGAATCCGTGAGGGATGTCTGCGCGTAACCGATCTTCGCGTTCATATAGCGAAGAATATTTTCAACGCGGCCGTCCGCTGTATAAACCGGATTTTGCAGATCCGAAAAGATCTGCTGCAGGATCTCGGTCTTACAGAAGCCATTGACGCCAAGCCAAAAGGCCCTGGTCTCGCCCAAATACAGATCTCTGCTCACCAGGTCGAAGCTTTCCTCCAGCGGAAGAAGTCGGCGGAGCGTGTCGATATTGTCTGCCAGTGCCGTAGATAGGGTTGATGACTCGGATTGTTGTTCCATGGCTGCCTCCTCTGCCCAAACGGAATGATTCCTGCTTAGTATGGGCGGATATCCGGGCATTATTCCCGGGAAATCGTTCAGAACCACAATTCCCAGATCCCCAGCAGAATGAGCAGGGCTCCGGAAACCGGATCCGCGGCCGCTTTGATTCGCCGGGACAGGCAGTTTTTTCCCAGATGGTTTCCCAAAAACAAAAAGAATATGGAAAAAAAGAGCGTCATGCCCGCGGCCGGAGCCAGCGACAGTCCCGCCACGCTGGCGGTCAGTCCGATCCCCATGTTGTTGGCCGACAGGGCGACGCCCAGCGTCAGGGAGCAGGGGAAGGAGAGCGGCCTTGGGCGTTGTGGCCGGCAGGAGCTTTCCGCTGGCTGGGTATTGGTTGGCGCGTCGGCATCCGTCCGGTATTTTTTGCGGAGGAAGGGCATAGAATGCAATAGATAGTAAAAACCGTAAACGATCAGGATCCCGCTGCCGATCCAGGTTCCCATGGAAGCGGGCAGCAAAGGCCCCAGGAGGGAGCCGCAGCCCACGGAAAGGCAGGTGCCTGCCAGGGTGATCAGGCTGATCGCCAGGTTTTGTAAAAGCCCGATATGGATGCGGCGGAGCCCATAGGTCATGCCCATCAGGAGCGCGTCCAGGCTGGCGGACACTCCGAAGAGCAGGGAGGAAAACAACTGCATAGAAAAAATTACTCCGATCTGGCCGTTAAGGTGTCTTTCCATTTACTATATTCCTTTTTTGCGGCAGGAGTGATATGATAGACAAAGAAATCGAAGGGGCAAAGAGCAGGAAAGCCCAGGAAGGGCGAAGAATCGGAAAACCCAAGGAGCAGAAGGCTCCAAAAGGAAGGAACAGGAAAGCTGAAGGAGCGGGGAGCCGGACAAGCAGAAAGGCCGAGAGAGCAGAAAGCCCTAGGAAATAGAAGGACTAGGAGGCCAAGGAGCAGGAAGGCCCAAGGAGCAGAAGGCTCCAAAAGGAAGAAACAGGAAGGCCAAGAAGCAGGAAGGGCCAAGGAGCAGAAAGATCCAAGGAGCAGGGGCCGGACAAGCAGGAAAGCCCCAGGAGATACGAAAGAGGAGAGGACGCCTTTATGAGGAGCGAGAAAATTGACCGGGTGGTATCTTTTGTAAAGTCGGAGACCGTGCTGTGCGCCGCGCTTTTGCTGGCGGTGGTCTCCGCGTTTTTGGTGCCGCCGGACAGCGCGTATCTGGAATATATTGATTTTCGGACGCTGGCGATCTTATTCTGCCTGATGGGCGTCATGGCGGGACTCCAAAAGCTGGGCGTATTTCAGGCGGTGGCGGAAGGGCTTCTTCTGCGGGTAAAGACGGAGAGACAGCTGGCGGTGATCCTGACGGCACTGTGTTTCTTTTTCAGTATGCTGATCACCAACGACGTGGCGCTGATCACCTTTGTACCCTTTACGTTCACGGTCCTGAAGCTTTTGAGCCCGGAACAGATGCGTCGTCTGCTGGTCCCGGTGGTGGTGCTGCAGACGGTGGCGGCCAATCTCGGCAGTATGCTGACGCCGGTGGGAAACCCGCAGAATCTGTATCTCTACGGAAAAGCCGGTCTCTCCATAGGAGAATTCCTGCGGCTGATGTTCCCCTATACGCTTCTTGCGCTGCTGCTCCTGGCGGGATGGTGTGCGGCTCTGGGGCGCGGGAGCGGGGACGGATCGGCGCGGATGAAGGTTTCCTTTGCGGAGCGGACAAGCCTCACCGGAAAGGGGTTTGGGCTGTCGGTCTACGCAGCGCTCTTTGCGCTGTGCCTTCTCACGGTGGCCCGGATACTCCCATGCGGTGTGACGTTTGTCGTGGTGCTTGCCGTCTTGGTGCTGACGAATAGAAAGGTGCTGCGCCGGATAGACTATTCCCTGCTCTTTACATTTGCAGGGTTCTTTGTGTTTATTGGAAATATGGGGCGGATCCCGGTCTTTTACCGTTTTCTGCAGAGTGTTGTCTCCGGAAACGAAACCGTGACAGCCGTTGTGGCCAGCCAGGTGATCAGCAACGTACCGGCGGCGCTTCTGCTCTCCGGTTTTACGGAGCAGTACAACAGCCTTATCGTAGGTGCCAACCTAGGCGGCCTGGGGACGCTGATCGCTTCCATGGCAAGCCTGATCTCCTACAAATATGTGGTCCGGGAACAGCCGGAGCGAAAGGGAAACTATCTCGGATATTTTACCGTGACAAATATTTGTTTTTTGGCCGTAATGATGGTACTATATATGATAATACATTGAAACGCGGGAAACCGATGCTTTTAGGTGCCGCTGAAGCGGCGGAATGAGAGGAAATATGACAGAAGATATGACGTTGATCGGTGAGGAAGCTTACCGGGCGGCCAAGGAGATCCTGGAGGCCGCGGGGCTGAAGGAGGGACAGCTGTTTGTAGTGGGCTGCTCCACCAGCGAGGTGGCGGGCGCCGGGATCGGCAGCTTCTCCAGTCCGGAGCTGGCGGAGGCCGTTTTTGGCGGTGTATACCAGGCGACCCAGGAGATGGGCGTCTATCTGGCGGCTCAATGCTGCGAGCATTTAAACCGGGCGCTGATCCTGGAGGCGGAAGCGGCGGAGAGATACGGCTATGAGGCGGTCAATGTGATCCCGCAGCCCAAGGCGGGAGGTTCCTTTGCCACGGCGGCCTACAAGGCGTTTGAGACGCCTGTGGCGGTGGAGCATATCAAAGCGCACGCGGGAATGGATATAGGGGATACCCTGATCGGTATGCACCTTCGGGACGTAGCGGTTCCCGTGCGCATCCGCACCGCCCAGATCGGAGACGCGCATGTGGTCTGTGCCCGCACCAGGGCAAAATATATCGGCGGCGCCAGGGCCGTCTATGAGGAAGAATAGTCGTTGATCAGCTTCATAATGGAGGAGATGGCGTCCACCTGATTGCTTCTGCTCATGGCCTCCCGATAGTTCTGGCGGTTGAAATACAGTTCATGCACCTTATCGACCAAAAGATGGGTGGTCAGATCGTCCTCGTTGATCACAATGGAATAGCCCTGCGACTCAAAGGATTGTGCGTTGAGCAGTTGGTCGCCTCTGCTGCTGGATGCCGGAAGCGGGATCAGGATGTGGGGCTTTTTCAGCGCCAGAAGCTCACAGATGGCGTTGGCGCCCGCACGGGAGATCACGATATCCGCCATGGCGAAGAGGTCTTTCAGTTCGGCCTTTATGTATTCGAACTGCTTGTAGCCCTCCGTGTTCAGATACAGATTATCCAGCTTATCCTTGCCGCACAGGTGCACAACCTGGAAATCCGTGAGAAGCTTGGGAAGCGCTTCCCGGACAGCCTGATTGACGGTTGCCGCACCCAGGCTGCCTCCGATCACCATGATCACGGGTTTGTTGGCGGTAAAACCGCACATGTCCAGCCCTGCCAGGCGATTGCCCTGGGTCAGCTCCGCCCGGATCGGGGTGCCGGTCAGGACAGCCTTTCCCTCAGGGATGGAGCGCATGGTCTCCGGAAAGTTGCAGCAGACCTTTGTTGCCACAGGGATGCACAGCTTGTTGGCCAGCCCGGGAGTCATATCGGATTCATGGATGATGCAGGGGATGTGGAGACTGGAGGCGGCCCGCACGACGGGGACGCTGACAAAACCGCCCTTGGAGAACACGATGTCCGGGCGATATTCCTTCAGAAATTTTCTGGCCTCCCCAAAGCCCTTGATGACACGGAAGGGATCCGTCAGATTCTTGGGATCCAGATAGCGGCGGAGCTTGCCGGTGGAGATTCCCACATAGGGAATGTCAAAGTCGGCGATCAGGCGCTTTTCGATCCCGTCGTAAGAACCCATGTACGTGATCTCAAATCCCGCCTCCCGCAGGGAAGGAAAAAGAGCGATATTGGGGGTCACATGCCCCGCGGAACCGCCGCCGGTCATCACAATTTTTTTCATATAAAACTCCTTGTTAAAATCATACTTGCAGAGCGATCTCTTCAGATCATGCTTTCCAGAGCCTGTGCCAGCTGATCCGGGCAGGAGGTGGGCTTAAAGCCGCAGCGGATGCCCTTTAACCGACGGATGGCTTCCTCCGGTGTCATGCCCTTCACCAGGGCGCTGATGCCCTGCAGATTGCCGTTGCAGCCACCCATAAAGGTCACGGAATCGATCACCCCGTCCTTCAACTCCACATCGATTTCGGTCGAACAGGTTCCCTTTGTCTTGTATATCATAAGTATCCTCCCATTTCCCTAAAATTATCGTTACGAATGGATCATTTATAAGAAAATATTATAGCAGAATTCGTCAAAATGTGCAATCAAAAACAGTGGACGGCCAGGATCCGGTCGCCTTTTGACAAAAAATGACGGACAAACGGATAAAAACACGATGGAAAACCGTACAAAACAGGAATGAAATGCGTTATACTTGGCTAAAAGGAAGCACATCCGTGGGAAAGGGGTTTTGTAATGTTGCGCATTTTTCAGGAAGAGATGGCAGTTACTGTCTGTATGCTGGCTTTTTTTGGCCTGAGTATCCTGACGCGGTTTCTTTTGGCTATCCTCTATCAGAATATGATACGGGAGACGGAAAATATGGCTACCACCAATAATAAACTGCTAAAAAAATGCAAATTAAAATTTGCGAACTGTTATCAGCTGAACAATGGCATCGCAAATGTCCCCGTGTTTGTGGACAAGTTTCTGAGCAGGCTGGCGGTAGGGCCGCTTTCCTTTGAAAGCCTGTATCATCTGTCGGGACAGATGATGCTTTTGTCCGTGGTCAGCGCGGGCTTTGGCATCTGCAAATGTATCGCGGAAGGGCGGATGCTGGGAGAGATCCTTCCCTTTTATGTAGTCAGCTTCCTGGGGCTGTATCTGTACTTTTCCCTGTCAACGATTCTGGATATCAAAGGGCGCAGACGAAACCTGAAGATCAATCTGATCGATTACCTGGAGAATCATCTGGCCTTCCGCATGGGGGTAACGGAAGCAGACATGGAGATGCTGTACGGAAGCGGTACCTACGGACCGGCCGGAGGCGGGCAGAACGCCCGGGCGGGAAAGGGAGGCAGACGGACGGTGGAGCTGATGCCGATCGGCGGCAGGACGCGCCGGCTGGAGGAACAGAGCCCGCAGGAACGGAAAAGAGAGCGATGGGAAAACCGATCCTCCGGCATGGGTGAGCTGCAGGAGGAAGCGGGCGGGAGGAATGTCCGGGCAGAGAGGGAGAAACCGCCGGAGGAGGCGCCGACCGCTTTTACCAGCGCGCAGGGACGGGAGCTGGAACAGCTGCTGAAGGAATTTCTGACACAGTGACCGCCTGAAAGATCGGAAAAACTGCTTTTTCCAGTGGAAATTTCAGCGGCTGTCAGATATAATACAGGTATGGGCAGGGCGAAGGAATACACGAAAGCTGCAAAAGAGGACGGGTATGGATCGATACCGTAGTACGATCATCAAATGGTTTTGGGGAATCTTTTCCCTGAGTATGCTGCTGATACTGACGGCCGCGATAACGAGGCCGCTGAATAATCTGGTTCCCGGACGGATGGTGCTATACACGCTGGCATGGATGGCGCTCTGGGCAGGAATCTGGTTTTTTCTGTGTCGATTGGAAAAGCGCTGCAAAAACCTGGACGCGCTGGTGAGGATCGGCCGACCGATTTTTCTGCTGCTGTTCGGCGGGGCGCTTTTTGTGGTGTCCCATCTGCTCCGCAGCGATTTGATAACGGATTATCAGGCAGTCTATGAGACGGCTTATGCGCTCGCCACGGGAGAAGGGGGCGCACAGTGGGAGTACTTTGCCCGGTGGAACAATAATCTGGGATGTATGGTGATCCTTTCCCTGCTGTTCCGCGTCAGCAGGGCGGTGCAGGAAACGGCGGATCCCTATTCTTTTGTGCTTTTCTGCAACGTGGTGCAGGTGACGGCGGTGGTATACTGCGTGTCGTACCTGGCGGGAAGGACCGTTCGGAGACATCCGTCGGCGGCTTCTCTGATGGCGCTGGCGGCGGGGGCTCTCTGGATCCCATTTTGGGCCAATTCCTCCGTCTTTTATTCGGATCAGCTGAGCCTGGGAGCGGGGATTTTTGTGGTCACGCTCCTGGTGGAGGGGCAGGGGAGAAAACGGGAATTTCTGTATGACGCGCTGGCAGGTGTGATACTGGGGGTAGGCATAACGATCAAGGCCACGGTGGGAACGGCCCTAATCGCGCTGGCGGCGGTATCCTTTCTCTCCGGACGGCTTAGGAAGGACTGGAAAAAACTGGCCGTTTTGACGGCAGGGGCTCTGCTTGTGATGTTTTCCTTCTCGCTCTATTTTCGGGAGCTTCCCTGCCAGAAAGATGTGGAGAGGCTGAAGGTGCCTGTAGAATACTGGATCGCCCTTGGGCTGGGGGAAAACGGCACCTATTCTTCCAGTGAAGAGTTTGCGGTCCGCTGCCTGACCGCGGAGAATGTGTATCAAAGGCGGGAGATCGCAAGGGAGCAGATTCGAAGCAGGTATACAAATTTTTGGGATCCCAGGCATCTGGTCAAAAAAGCGCGGCAGAATTTTGGCTGCGGGGATTTTGGAGCCGCGGGTTATCTGCTTTACCGGGAGGATGAAAATCTGCTGTGGAACTGGTTTTCACAGGAGGGACGTTATTACTGGAAACATGCCTGTCTTTCCACGTCCTTTTTCTTTTCGATCCTGGCCTTTTTGGCGGTGGGAGGATGGGCGCAGGTAGTCTGCGGTGGCGGCAGCGGGAAAAATCCGCTGTTTTTGGCGGCTGCCATGGCGTTCTGGGGGCTCTGCCTGTTCCTCATGCTTTGGGAGGCCCAGGACAAGCAGCTCTACAATCATTCCACCTGGCTCATGCTTTCCCTTTTGTACAGCCTGGATGCCATCGGGGGCCTGAAGCGCAATGCGCGTGCGGGAAGAGGGGAGGACTCCGGCGAGAAGGAGGATGATAAACAGCTTACGGCCTAGGGCGGACGAGGAGAAGGCGGCGCAGTACGGGGGAAGGTTTTCAGCCGGTACACGGGAGCGGAAGCATCAAAAAATTTCCAGGATAATCTTGAAATAGACTGGCAATTTTGCTACACTGTAGACAAGGCGTAAGCCACCGGATGACCGTAAGATCCGGGTATTGGGAAAAGGAGCGAAAACTATGAGCAAACAGGTGACATTTGACTATTCCAAGACGGGGGCTTTCATTTCCGATGAGGAAATCGGCTACATGAAGAAACTGGCCTTGGATGCCAAGGAAGTGCTGGTCTCCAAAAATGGGGCCGGAAATGACTTTTTGGGCTGGGTCGATCTGCCGGTCGATTATGACAAGGAGGAGTTTGCCAGGATTAAAGAGGCGGCAAAACAGATCCAGAGCGATTCGGACGTGCTGCTGGTGATCGGTATCGGCGGTTCCTATCTGGGGGCGAGGGCAGCCATCGAATTTTTGAGCCATAGCTTTTACAACGTGCTGGATAAGAGCGCG
>CANPWJ010000033.1 GCA_947584035.1 uncultured Acetatifactor sp.
AGGTGCTGAATATTTTTGTCTCCAAAAATCAATTTATCCGCCACTATGATGTTGTTCCCCAGTGCCAGCAGCTTATCGCACAGATGACTGCCAATAAAACCGGCTCCTCCCGCCACTAAAATATTCATATATCTTCCCCTCACCCTATCATAACGTCATTTCCGATCGTGAGAAAACCGTATTCTTTGCCGTTGTTTTTTGCTCCCGGTGTTACATTCTGATGGATCCTTCCTCCCAAAGTCAGATAAAATCCTTGTCGGTCATTACAATAGATGCTCCGGAATTATCCATCTCAAAGTCCATTTCACGGAGGCGCGACAGCGCCTCTCTGACAGCCTTCTGTTTGCTTTCCGGCACATAAAAGAGCATAAAGCCGGCTCCTCCCGCCCCGAGTAGCTTGCCTCCCCCAGCCCCTGCCGCCATGGCCGTTTCGTATATTTCATCGATCAGCGGATTCGATATGCCGGCTGCCAAAGTTTTTTTCAGCGTCCAGTTTTCATGGAGAAGCTCTCCCATGGCATCCACGTTATTTCCCTGGAGCTCTTTCTTCAAATTTCTTGTAATAACACACATTTTCTGCTGCGCCTCTACCTTGTCCGAAGTTTTTATGTTTTCAGATTGTTCCTTCAAAATGGCAGATGCAGAATGAATACCACCCAGGTAAAACATCTGTAGATTGCCTTCCAGCTTATGGTAGCTCGCGGGCTGCATGATCACTGGCTCCACATTGACAAAGCCATTCGGCATAAATTCATAAAATTTTAATCCGCCAAAAGCTGCCGCGAACTGGTCCTGCTTTCCAATAGGCTCGCCCAGCTTTTCAATTTCGACCATACAGGCTTCCTTTGCCAGTTTGTACTTGGATACATACTGCCCTGTATAGGTGTATAAAAGATGGAGCAGCGCAACCGTAAAGGTACTGGAAGAACCCAGGCCAGTGCCAGCCGGGATATCCGCCATACTGGATATCTCTATGCCTTTTAGACCAAAATCCGACAAGCATTGTTTAAATATTCTGTGGCGGATCTCAGCGGCATCACGCACAGTCTCCGTTTGAGAATATTTCAGGACAATTTTATCTTTTTCAAAATAATTATGGATCGTCAAATACATATACTTGCGGATCGTCGTACTGAGTACACAACCCCCGTAATTTTCATAAAAACTCGGAAGGTCACTGCCGCCGCCACAAAAAGAAACTCTAAAGGGCGCTCTTGTGATAATCATTTAGATACTCCTCAGGGTTATCCGGAATATTATAATAGTATCATTTAAATATCGTTTAAACATATGTGCGCCCTTCTAAAATTTATAACTTACCTTTTACAAAAGCAACACTTAATGAGTCTCCAATTGGTGTAAAACCTATATTATATTTTTCAGCAAACTCTTCTATGGCCTGCCTTGCTCCGGCATAAGAAAAAGAAAAATAATCATGTACAAATATGTATCCTTTTTCCACCATTCTTGGCCAAAAGTATTCCAGTCCTGCTAATATTGGCTTATATAAATCAACATCAATATTAACAAAAGCATATTGTTCCCTTTCAAGCCCTACAGTAGTATCAGGAAAATAACCCTGTCTTATGACACATTGTTCTGGATATGGCATTTTATCCAGCACATATTCTATAGAGGTATTGGATAATTTCCCAACTTTATTTTTTAACAGATTATGCTCTATTTCGTATTTTAAATCCTCCTCTGGAAAGCCTTCGAAGGTATCAAACAAATATAATTTTCTATCCGGGAATATTTTATTAATAACTCGTGCGAAATCTCCTCGGTAAACGCCTAACTCGGCAACCGCTCCTTCAATATGCTTTTCTTTAAACAACAATTCTATCTTCTCCAAACAGTCTTTTCTTGCCCTAAAAGGCAAATCTACATAATTGGAAATAATCCTTTCTTCTGATATACCGTTGTCAATCAGCCATTGCTCTGCCTCCTGATAACCTGTTAATTGCCCTAAAATGACCAAATCGGGGGGGGAAATTAAAATATATTCCCGATTTTTTATTTTCAGAGTTTCGACCGTTTCGCCAATTCTCTTAGGATCCTCATCCACAAAATATAAAATGTCATATTTGCTTCGAACCAGCGAATACACGTTTTGTCCTGTTCCAGTGGAACCATAAATAACTGCTGTTTTCATTTATATAAACCTTTCTTCTTATATGAGTATATACTTTATCCTAACAAATACAAACCTGCACCCTGCATTATTACGTCTTCCCGAATTCCCAATTCGATCAATTCCTTTTTAATATCGTTAAAATACCATGCGGATGATATTAAAATATAATCAAAATCCATATCCTGTATTTGTTCTTTGGAAATACAGCAATAATTGTGTCCCATACAGGTAACCGTGAGACATCTGCGATCAACAATCCCTGTTAAGTGCCATGATAATTGACCTGCTCTTTTCAAATTTTCATATTTTTCCAACATCAAATATCCCTGTTCTCCCATACCATACATCAAAAATTTTTTTTCATTCGCAAATATTTCTTTATACAATTTTTCATTTTCACAAAAATTTTCTCTTAGCTGCAACGCAATCTTTTCATAGTCAGATGTCCTGCTCCCATAAAATTTTGAAATATTATCCGCAAAAAATACTGGTTCAGAACTCTGGCATACAAGATAAGCAAATAAATCTTTTAATGTTGGCACGATATAATCTACCAACCTCATCAAAATGATCCAGCGTCTGTTGAGTGCAAAAATTAAAGCGCAATGGTCAATTAAATGTGACTTCTCATTTTGCATGTATATCCGAATCAATAAAAAAAACTGTCGCATAAAATAGCCTGTAATGTTTTTTCCTATTTCCGCATAAAAGAAATATAAATAATAATTTTTGGCAAAATCTTCTATTTGATAGTTTTCTGTGTCCATGCAAAATAAGGTCTCTATATATTGCTTTGTGGTTTCCGCCACACTCCGCGCTAGAGAGGGGCGTGAAAGCTGAAATGATATATTGCCCCCATGCTGACGATATTGAAGCAATATTTCGTTTATATTTGCAAACTTTACAGTGGGGAGCATTCTCGTCCATAAATCGTGATCTTCCGCGCAAACATTCTGATAACGCCAACCTTCATCAACAATTTTCCTCCGGAACATAATGGTAGGATGATTCATAGGATTATCAAAAATCATACTGCTTTTAATAGATTCATAGTCGCAAACCTCAAACATGGATCGGTTTTCTATGACATTTCCATTTGAATCTATTGTGTCACAATAGGAACCTACCACATCAATATCCGGAAAGGCTTCTAAAAATCCCACTTGCTTTTCCAGGCGGTAAGGCAACGAAACATCGTCTGCATCCATTCTGGCAATATATTCTCCTTTCGCCAGCTCCAGTCCGAAATTCAAGGCATCCGCTATACCATTCTTTTGTTTAAAACAATAGTGCAATCTAAGATCATTTCGCTTGGTAACCAGTTCTTTTATTTCGTCTGTATCAGAACTGTCAATCAGGAACAATTCAATATTTGAATAGGTTTGGTTTAAAATACTGTTAATTGCTGCTGTAAGGTATAAAATGTTAACATTACATGTTGGTAAGATAACGGATACCAATTTTCCCATGGCAGATTCTTCTTTCTTCTTTTCCGTTTGATAATATTTTTTGAAACGTATGTCTCCACGATTTTCTAGTATTTATTAACCACTTTGGTATCTCTCCAAATAATTTTATTTTTAGGGATGCCCATGTTAATTAAATAATCTTGGACTTCCATTGCAGTTTTCTTACTTTGAATAGCAATTACAATAAAGTCATATTCACTATCCATAATACTTTTAGGGGGCTTTACAGGCATATTTGTTTCGTAAATTTCATAAGAGCTATCGCACCATAATACTAATTCTACATAGCCAGTGGTTAGACATTGATTAACAAATGCTTTGCCACATGCTCCAGCACCATAAATTATTACTTTACTGTTTTTATTTACATCATTAAACGGGAATATATATTGTTCGTTTTTCATGCGCAATTCAAACAATTGTGGATGGACAATATCAATAACCTGATTATCGCAGTCAAAAAGAGACTTTATAGCATGGCACATCTCTTTTTTACAATAGATAAACATATTTTGCTTATAAAAGGATTCCACATGTTGATTATTCCAAAACTGTTTTCTAAGAACATCACATAATTCAAAGCCACATTCGTAGAACAACTCTTTCCAAAAAGAAGGCCATTGCTCATTAATATGCATTGTACCTCCTTGTCCGGGAATAGCTGCACTAAATAGAACTATATCAGAATATTTTGTAATTGTTTGAATAAAATGTTTAGAACTTTCTGTAGGCAAATGTTCTGCAACTTCAAGAGAAATTGCCAGATCATACTTTTTATCTAATACAACATTATTTGTAAAATCTACAGCCTCAAATTCATTGTTTTCTATAACAATATACTTTCTAGCATATTCGCCATCTAATCCAAGGACATCTACAACACCCAAACTTTTTGCTACTTTTAACCATTCTCCCGCGCCACATCCAAAGTCTACTACCGAAGTACAATGGATTTTATTTAAGATATACGGCAAAATTATCTCCGCATTAGATAAACTAACCGTTTTTTCAAGTTCATAAAAGTTTTCTTCATATATATTCAAATCCTGCATTTTTCACCTTCCTATCCCTCAGCGTACAACTAACCTATCTCTTCTTCGTATTTTGTTGCTGCAACTAGTTTTTGAAGAGGATACTAGGTTCTTAGTTCTTAGTTTCATCTGTCATGGTTTCAATGCGCTCCAAAGCGTTTTCCAATATGTCCTGACTTATGACAGCAGGATCCATACAGGCTATTTTTGCTTCCTCTACCTGCATTTCCACCAAAAACGCCTTTACCTTCCGGGAGACCACAGCATCCTGAATGGCGATCACAATAAAGTCGTAGTCCACCTCCCGGATCTGCTCCGGGGCGCAGGGAGAAAACCCTCCGACCTCCTTATCCCTTACATTTTGATCGATCCATGCTGAAATCGGGTACTTGTCATCCCTGACCAAGCTTTCCATAAGCCTGATCCCGGTAAGCCCCGCGCCATAGACAATAATGCGGCTGCCCGCCTTTACAGACGAATAGGGATACAGGAAAGGCAGAGATTGACCATAAAAGACATTATAGTCCACTTCCAGCAGGATTCTGGTCATCAAGAAAAGTAATCTTCTATACATGGATGCATCACACTGATGACGATCCAGCGCATCCTTAATCGCCTTGTAAGCAAGGGACTGGCTCTGCAACAAACGTTTTTCGGATGAATGTGTAAGAGAAGTTTCCCGCATCACATAATAATAGCTAGGCTCTCTTATAACATAGACATTGTCTGCCTCCAATAAGCACAACCAAAAAAATACAAGGTCCTCTGATGAAAAAATTTGTTCATCGACCATCAGCTGTATCCGCAGATATAAATCTCTCTCGATCCCCCAACAGCACATCAAAGGGAGTAGTCTCCTAATAAAACAGCTATCCGTATCCTGTAAATAAGGGCGAATTTCATCGGCGGAATAATATCCCTCCTGCATGGACGGTTCGTCTAAAACAAATTTCTTTCCCCATTGAATATGATAACCATTAAGGTAGATCATGTCCGCTCCTGAAGAGATGCCTTTCAAAACCAAATTTTCAATCCGGGACTCCCCGATCCAGTCATCCCCGTCCACATCTATGACATAGTCACCAGTGGCTGCTTTTGCTCCTGCTTTACGCGCACTAACTAGCCCCCCGTTTTCCTTATGTATGACAACGATACGGGAATCTTTTTTGGCATACTCGTCACAAATTTGACCACTTCCGTCGGTTGAACCGTCGTCCACCAGAATAATTTCCAGATTCCGGTATGTCTGGCGGAGAATACTTTCGATACATTTTTCCAGATAATCTTTTATGTTATATATAGGCACAATAATACTAATCAACACATTTTTATTCTGGTCCATTGTTTACCTCCCACTACCGCTGCGGCAACTCCAGATAGTCACCGCACATCCGCTTCAAATAACGGTTCATAAAGTGTAAAATACATTAGCAATATTGTTCGCAGATTGGATACGTCTGGGAAAATGATTTATGATATCTGCATGTCAATCGTGCACACATTATATTTAGTATAGCATTGTTTTGTGGACATGGCAATGCTTTTTGTGAGAAATTCCAATGACTATAATCCATTATGCATTTATATTATCTTGTGATTCCGCACAAGTGTTCATTTTATAATGGAACAGACATTATATTTTTTTGATTTGACTGAAAACAGGAGCGAATACAAGTACTTTTATGGTCAGATACATGGTCAAAAATAATCAGAAAATGGAGGTTGTAAGAATGGGAAGACATGGAGAAAATATCAGGAAACGCAGGGACGGGCGATGGGAAGCCCGCTATATGGCGTATGACGCGGGAAAAGGTACGAAAGTCAGCCGCTCTGTTTACGGTCATACATATGAGGAAGTCAAGGAAAAACGAATCGCGAAATTGGGAGAGGCTTCGATTTTTGAGTCAGGATATGCTGCGGGGCAGGGTGTGGATACATTGTTGGGAATCGATTTTAAAACAGCAGCAAAGGATTGGCTCTCTGACATAAAAGCAGAATGTAAGGCCGCCACCTTTGAGAAATATTTCTTTATTTATCGTAGCCATCTCGAAAAAATATTGGGCGGATTAGCCCTGGAACAGATTACGGAGCAGATTATCCGGGACAGGCTTGCATCCTGCAGGAATCTATCGACGAGTCTGCAAAAGAGCGTTTGCTGCGTACTAAATGGAATTCTGCGTCACGCATCAGAACAGTATCATGTGGAACTCCCGAAGATCAAAATGTCTTATAGTACTACACTTCATAAAGAAACGGAAATATTTACAAAAACTGAGCAATCCAGACTGATTGTTTGTCTTGTAAACAATATGGACAAATTCAAATTGGCAGTACTTCTTTGCTTGTTTACGGGGTTACGTCTGGGTGAAATTTGTGCCTTGAAATGGACGGATATAGATTTTACAAATAAGACGCTTACCGTAATGAGAACCGTGCAGAGAATCTATGTGGAAGGTGGAAGGAAAAAGACAGTCCTTATAGAAACTACGCCAAAAAGTACTCGTTCCAGACGTGAAATCCCAATACAAGATACTATGATCGCTTTTCTTATGGATCACCGGAGCGAAGAAGAGTACGTGTTCGGCGGCGATCAGGCGCTCGATCCCCGGACTATGCAGAATCATTATCGGAAGATACTGAAAGAAGCGGACGTGCTTTACAGGAATTTTCACACCCTGCGCCATACCTATGCAACAAACTGCATAGAAGGCGGGGCAGACCTGAAATCCTTGAGCGAGATGCTGGGGCATTCCAACGTGAAAATTACTCTGAATTATTATGTGCATCCGTCCATGGACACCAAGAGAATGTATGCGGACAGATTGTGTGGTTTCTATACTAAGCTTAATGGTCAGGTTTTGGGTAAAGCAGGGTAAGGGAATGCAGTAAAAATAGACGTCAGAGAGATCTTTTCCCAGATGTATCCAATCTGCGAACAGCATTTGATGATCTGCATGTATCTCAATGAATTTGTGACGAGTACTTAAAAAAGATTCCCGTATCGTTGTAATATATAAGGAAAACAGTGGCAGACAAAAGCTATCTGAATGTCTATCATATTCAATGGAAGAAAGCGTTTGTTTTAGATGAACCGTCCATGAAAGAGAGAAGGGATTCGGCGTATGAAATTCTACCTTATCCGGAGAATAGAAATTCTTATTTTCCCAGAGGAGTGCTTCCTCTAATGTTCTGTTGGGAAATCAAGATCCAGGATCTCTCTGGAGTTGCCTCGTTCTGTTTTCCCATCATAAAAATGACCTCCTGCGGTTGATATCATAATGATACCATGCAGAAGGCCATTCTTTTTCTATTTGTCAACAGATCCCATTCTTTACAGTCTCTATTTCGACGAACGGCGGATCACCGTGCTGAACACTCCCAGCGCAATCCCTTCCGCCGCCATGCTTCCCAACAGCCGGTGGAGCGTCCCGAGATACGCCTCATAGTTCGCCATGGAAGCCAGCGTGATGAAAAGGGCGATGGACAGAAAATGCCCCATCAGGGTGACGACGGGCAGGAGCCCCAGGCGCTGCTCTTCACGGGCGGAACGCACCACGGTCAGGAGCGTCATACACAGCTCTGCCAGTGCCACCGCCGCCAGGTGTCCCGTCAGCACCGGCCCCATCTCCTGCGGCTCCAGCCCCCACACCGATCGGCCGTCATAGGCGCACCGGACAAAGTATTCCACGATTCCTACACTGTACAGGATCCCCGCCGCTCCCAGGATGCCCGTCACCGTCCTCCATCCCGTTAGCCGTGGCTTCTCCCTGTGTTCCGCAAACATCCAGGCCAAAACCGCCGTCAGCACCAGATAGGGGACAAAGACGGTGCAGAAGAAATCCCCGAGGAGCCCGCCAAGCAGGAAATGCCGCCCCATCAGCACCAGCCACAGGACCGCCGCGTCGCACAGGGCCAGCGCACAGCAGCCTGCCAGCGCTTTGTTCCTCTGCCGGAAATGTCCCCTGACCTTCTTCATGTAGTCCAGCTCTCCCTGCTCCGCCCGATCGCTCACCAGCCGGGTCTCTTCCAGCATCCGCAGATAATCTCTGCACTCCCCGCACTCTGCCGTATGCTCCTCCACCACCTGTCTGGTGCTGTCCGAGCATACGTCGTCCAGATAAGAAGGCACCAGGTCTCTCACAATATCACAGTTCCATCCGCTCATCTCTCATCCTCCTCCCATTTTGCTTCCCGAGCCGCCCGGATCAGCTTCTCCTTCCCCCGATAGAAGGTGACTCTCGCCCAGTTCTCGCTCCTTCCCAGGATCTCGCCGATCTCCCGGAAGGAGAGATCTCCGGTCAGGCGCAGATACAGGACCTCTCGGGTCTGCTGGGGCAGCTTCTGCATTTCCTTCAGCACATCCAGAAGCTCCAACCGCCGGATCACCGTCTCCTCCGGCTGCGCCGCGCGGCCCGGTCGGTCTCCCCTGGCCGTGCTCCCCCTTCCCGCCTTGTCCGAACCGCCTCCGGCGGCATCCGCAGGGTCTTTGCCTCCCATCGGATCCGATGGGATCTCTCTCCCGTATTTCGCCAGATGGCGGTAATACAGATGCTTTGCGATCTGACACAGCCAGGTGGACAGCTTACAGCTTCCGTCATAGCGTTCCAGCGAGAGGTATGCCTGCAGGAAGGTCTCCTGTGTCAGATCCTCCGCCAGGTCCCGGTCCTGGCAGAGGGACAGCAGAAAGTGATGTACGATCCTGGCGTTTTCTCTGTACAGTTCTTCCATGACCACCCTCCGTTTCCCGCAGGTCCTGCCGCTTTGCCGTGCTCTCATGGATATATCCGTTTGGGAAGGTTTTCGTTACAGAAAAACAAAAAAGAAGGACAAAAAAACTTTCAAAAAATTTGCAAAAAACTTAAAGATGCTCCAGGAGCCTGTGCAGAAGCTGAACGAGCTGCCCTGCCTCCTCCGGCTTCAGGCGGACGCACTGTCCGATCTTCTGCGGGATCTCCACCGCGCGTTCCTTTAACGCCTCCCCCTTTTCCGTGATGGTCAGCACGAGATTCCTCTCGTCAAACTTGGAGCGCGCCCTGGCGATATAGCCCTTGCTCTCCAGCTTTTTGAGCACGGGGGTGAGCGTTCCGGAGTCCAGATAGAGGCAGCTCCCCAGCTCCTTCACATTCATCTCCTTTTTCTCCCACATCACCATCATCACGATGTACTGCGTGTACGTGAGATCGAGCGGATCCAAAAACGGCTTGTAGCGCCGGACGATCTCCTTGGAACAGGCATACAGCGGAAAACAAAGCTGGTTCTCCAGCTTAAGACAGTCATATTTTTGTGTATCCATCCTCATTTCCTCCTCTGTTGATTGCACTATTAAATTTATCACAATTTAATGCAAAAAGCAAGACAGCCCTGTTTTCCAACAGCGCTGCCCTGCGTTCCTCATTCTATACCGCTTTTTTCCTGCCTGACCCTTTTACTCGATCGCCGCCAGCGCCTGCTCCAGATCCGCGATCAGATCCCGCTTGTCCTCCAGACCGCAGGACATACGCACCAGCCCGGCGGGTACTCCGGCCGCCGCCAGCTGCTCTTCGTTGAGCTGGCGGTGTGTGCTGCTGGCCGGGTTGAGGCAGCAGGTCCTGGCGTCCGCCACATGGGTCACAATGGAAGCCAGCTTCAGGTTCTCCATAAAGCGCTCCGCCGCCCTGCGGCCTCCCTTCAGCTCAAAGGAGACGACGCCGCACCCGCCGTTCGGCAGGTATTTTCTGGCCCGCTCATAGTAGGGGCTGTCCGGGAGCCCGGAATAATTCACATAGGCTACCTTGGGATGGTTCTGCAGATATTCCGCCACCGCCTGTCCGTTCTCCACGTGGCGCGCCATCCGCACATGCAGGGACTCCAGACCCAGATTCAAAAGATACGCGTTCTGCGGCGACTGGATACACCCCAGATCCCGCATCAGCTGCACGGTGCATTTGGTGATGTATGCGCCGCCGATGCCGAACTTCTCCGCATACACGATCCCGTGATAGGAATCGTCCGGCGTGCACAGCCCGGGGAATTTTTCCGCCTGCGCCATCCAGTCAAACTTTCCGCTGTCCACGATGGCTCCGCCCACCGCGGCTCCGTGCCCGTCCATATACTTGGTGGTGGAGTGCACCACGATGTCGGCTCCCCACTCGATGGGGCGGCAGTTGACCGGAGTGGGGAAGGTATTGTCCACGATCAGGGGTACGCCGTGGGCGTGGGCCGCCCGGGCAAACTTCTCAATGTCCAGCACGGTGAGCGCCGGGTTGGCGATCGTCTCCCCGTACACCAGCCGGGTATTGTCGCGAAACGCCGCGTTCAGCTCTTCCTCCGTGCAGTCCGGCGATACAAAGGTCACCTGGATGCCCATCTTGGCCATGGTGACGGAGAGCAGATTGAAGGTGCCGCCGTAGATGGAAGAGGAGGAGACGATATGCCCTCCGCTCTCACAGATATTGAAGATGGACAGAAAGACTGCCGCCTGGCCCGATGAAGTCAGCATGGCCGCCGTCCCGCCCTCCAGCTCCGCGATCTTGGCCGCCACATAATCGTTGGTGGGATTCTGGAGACGGGAGTAAAAATACCCGGATGCCTCCAGATCAAACAGCTTCCCCATATCCTCGCTGGTAGCGTATTTAAAGGTCGTGGACTGGATGATCGGCACCTGGCGCGGCTCCCCGTTTCCCGGGGTATAGCCCGCCTGTACGCATTTTGTGTCCATTCTATAATCGCTCATAAACCTTTCCGCCTTTCTGTCGGTACCAAGCCTATAATTACCGGAAAAACAACTGCACCCAATGATACTGGTTCGTGGAATTCGGGTCATAGTAACAGGCGATACCGGTGTCTGTGTAATTCTTCATAATATTGGCCCGGTGCGTCTCCGAGTTCATCCAGGCATTTACCACGGCCGCTGCCGAGCCGCCGTAGCCAATCCCCAGGTTCTCCCCCGCCACGGCGTACTGGATCCCCACATCCAAAAGGGTGGTATAGCCGCGGTTGCCGTTGGGACGCACATGGGAGAAGCTATCCACGATCTCCACGGCCCGGGTCTGTGCCGCCGCAGTCGCCGCACTGTTTAAGGTGAGGGCATCCAGCCCGGCCGCCGCCCGCTGCTCATTGATCAGCGCCAGCACCTGACTCACCTGGTCGCTCAGGAAAACAGCCCCTGCCGCCTGGGTACCGCCGGCTGCGGACGCGCCGCCCTGCTGCTCCGCGGGCCGCTCCGGTTCCTTCACCGTGATGGTGTAGGAGGCCTCCGCCTCGTTCCCCGCCCGGTCCATGCAGGACAGGCGGACCGTGTAGACATGTCCCGCCGCGTCCGTCTCCGAGACTTCCGTGCTCACCGCCGCCGTGAGGATGTCCCCGTCCACATTGTCCGTGACCTGCAGCCCGGAAAGATCCGGAACGGGCGGGACAGACGGATCCTCCTGGACCACCGTCACATCCTGCACGCCTTCCAGCAGCGGCGGCGTCGTGTCATAGACCAGGATCCAGTTTCCCTCCGAGGCGTTGCACCAGACATCCGACACCGCCATCTGGGCCCGGTAGACCCCTTCCTCCGCCGGAGGCCGGTCATCCACCAGCCGGTCCAGAAGCCAGTCACAGGACGGCTCCTCCGTCTCCGGAGGCAGCTCCTCCAAAAGCCCTGCCGTCTCCTCTGCCAGGTCCCGCACCGTCAGGCCGGAGGTAAGCCCCTCCAGCTCCTCCTCGGACAAAACGGCCAGATCCTGCCCCTTCTCATAATTTCCCACACGCTCCACACATTCGCTGACGTCCTCATAGACTCCCAGCGTCTGCGCACCGATGCCTGACAGGTCGTTTGTAAATAAGCTCTCTACCGTCATCTTCAGCGCGGGGGCCTTCTCGTCCACCACCGACACGGTGACGGTGTACTGTTCTCTCCGGTAGGAGACCGTGACCGGATACTCTCCCACCCGGTTCAGATCCAGAGCGGAGGTATCCACGATCAGGTCGCTCTCCTTCACCCGATCATTCCACTCAAAGTAATCCTCTGCCCGGAAGTGGAAATCCTCTCCCGCCTGCACAGTGGCCTCCGAGGCGGTCTGCCGGATCCCGCAGCCGGTCAAAAGAAAGAGAGAGAGACATAAGGCGCCCGCGGCAAGTATGTATTTTTTCACGCTCAATAGTTCTCTTTTCTCACCTCAAAATAGCTCTGCGGGTGATTGCACACCGGGCAGACCTCCGGAGCCTTGGTGCCTACCACCACATGGCCGCAGTTTCTGCACTCCCAGATCTGGACGCCGCTCTTCTCAAACACCTGCTTCGTCTCCACGTTCTTCAAAAGCGCGCGGTATCTCTCCTCATGCTGCTTCTCAATGGCCGCCACGCCACGGAACTGCGCCGCCAGCTCGGCAAAGCCTTCCTCCTCGGCTTCCTTCGCCATGCGCTCGTACATATCCGTCCACTCGGCGTTCTCGCCCTCTGCGGCGTGGAGCAGGTTCTCCTCGGTGCTTCCCACCTGGCCCAGCGCCTTGAACCAAAGCTTCGCGTGCTCCTTCTCGTTGTCCGCGGTCTTTAAGAACAGCTCCGCGATCTGCTCGTACCCGGCCTTCTTGGCCACCGATGCAAAGTAGGTGTACTTGTTTCTCGCCTGGGACTCGCCCGCGAATGCCTCCCACAGGTTCTTCTCCGTCTTGGTGCCGGCGTAAGGGTTCTTTGCTTGTTCGCTCATTCTCATATCCATCCTTTTCTCTGATTTTGAAGATTTTTAAAACAGGAATGATTCCTAAAATTGATTATACACTTTTTTCCCGTTTATGCAACCTATTTTTGGAAAAATCCGGCCGTTTCAGGAGCGCTTTCTGGTGTAGGTCACATAGTCGTAGGAGGGAAGATCCGGCATTCCCGTCTCCACATGCGCTTCCACCGTCCGCTGGAACAGCTCCGCGTCAAAATCCGGGAAGCAGACATCGCCCGCAATCTCCGCGTCGATCTCCGTGACAAACATCTTGTCCACGAATGCAACAGCCTCCCGGTACAACCCTGCTCCGCCGGATATATAGATATCCCTGCCCGGCGCGTTTTGCTCCGCCGTCCGGATCGCTTCCTGCAGGGAGCCCACTGTGGTGCAGTTCTCCGCCTCAAACCGCCTGGTTCCCGACACAATGATGTTGTACCGGCCGGGCAGCGGGTGGCCGATCTCCTCGTAGGAGCGCCTCCCCATAACCACCACATTCCCCGTGGTCAGCTCCTTAAAGCGCTTCTGCTCCCCCGGGATCCTCCAGGGGATCCGCCCGTCTCTTCCGATCACCCGGTTTCTCGTATAGGCCACGATCAATGCCAGCATCCTTCACCCTCCTTTTGGGTCGTCCCCAAAACCGTCCTTCCCCTGCGTCTTTCGGGTCAGCGTTTCCAGGATCTCATAAAGCGTCCGGTACAGAGCCTCCGCCTTCTGCGGCTCCAGCTCCACACAGGACGCAAGCCTTTTGGGCACGGTGACGGC
>CANPWJ010000034.1 GCA_947584035.1 uncultured Acetatifactor sp.
ACGTTGAACACTGCCTGGGTACCCACGATCTGGGAAGAAGGCGTAACCAGAGGAGGCTCGCCCAGATCTTTTCTTACCTGAGGAATCTCCTTCAGCACGTCATAGTACTTATCCTCTGCGTTCTGCTCCTTTAACTGGCTCACCATGTTGGAGAGCATACCGCCGGGCACCTGGTACAACAGGGTCTTAATGTCAACGCCCATCACGCGGGGATTGAGCAGACCGCTCTTTAAGCACTCATCCCGGTAGGGACGGAAGTAATCGGCGATCTCTGCCAGCAGGTTCTGGTCGAAGCCGGTGTCGTAGGGCGTCCCCTTAAAGGTCTCCACCATCACCTCCGTAGCCGGCTGGGAGGTACCCATGGCGAAAGGACTCATGGCGGTGTCAATCACGTCCACTCCGGCTTCCACAGCCTTCAGGTAGGTCATTCCGGCCACGCCGGAGGTATAGTGGGTGTGCAGCTGGATCGGCAGCTTGGTAGCGCTCTTCATGGCGGTGATCAGCTCGGTGGCCTTGTAGGGAACGAGCAGTCCGGCCATATCCTTGATGCAGATGGAATCCGCGCCCATCTCCTCGATCTTTTTCGCCATGCTGGTCCAGTACTCCAGCGTATAGGCGTCGCCCAGGGTGTAGGACAGAGCCACCTGCGCGTGGCCTCTCCCCTCCTTCACCTTGAATCGGTTGGTAGCGTCCACCGCCTCCTGCAGGTTGCGCAGATCGTTCAGGCAGTCAAAGATACGGATGATGTCGATTCCGTTGGAGATGGACTTCTGTACAAAATAATCCACCACGTCATCCGCATAGGGTCTGTACCCCAGGATGTTCTGCCCGCGGAAGAGCATCTGCAGCTTGGTATTCTTAAAGCCGTCGCGCAGCTTTCTCAATCGGTCCCAGGGATCCTCCTTCAGGAAGCGGAGGGATGCGTCAAAGGTCGCGCCGCCCCAGCACTCCACCGAGTGATAGCCGACCTTATCCATCTTGTCGATGATGGGAAGCATCAATTCGGTGGGCATCCTGGTCGCGATCAGGGACTGGTGCGCGTCACGCAAAACCGTTTCCGTGATCTTGATCGGTTTTTTTACTTGTTCTGACATATACGAATTTCCTCCTTTTTTACCATAAGCAATATCAACAACTGTGTCCTCTGTCCGTCTCCCGGCCTTAGAACACGCCGAAAATAGCCATAAAGGTACCGGCCGCCACGGCGGTTCCGATCACGCCCGCCACGTTAGGCCCCATGGCATGCATGAGCAGGAAGTTGGTGGGATCCGCCTCCGCGCCCACCTTCTGGGACACGCGGGCCGCCATGGGCACCGCGGACACGCCGGCGGAACCAATCAGAGGATTCACCTTGCCTCCGGTTACCTTGCACATCAGCTTGCCGAACAGGACGCCGGCCGCCGTGCCGAACATAAAGGCGATCAGTCCCAGCGCCACGATCTTCAGCGTATCCAAATTCAGGAATGCCTCCGCGCTGGTGGTAGCTCCCACGGAGGTACCCAGCAGGATTACCACGATATACATCAGCGCATTGGACGCCGTCTCGGTCAGCTGTCTCACCACGCCGCACTCTCGAAACAGGTTGCCCAGCATCAGCATACCAACCAGGGGCGCCGTGGTGGGAAGGATCAGGCACACCACGATGGTAACGATGATCGGGAAGAGGATCTTCTCCAGCTTGGACACGGGGCGCAGCTGCGCCATCTTGATCTTCCGCTCCTTCTCCGTGGTAAAGAGCTTCATGATCGGGGGCTGGATGATCGGCACCAGCGACATATAGGAATACGCCGCCACCGCGATCGGTCCCATGATCGCCGTCTGTCCCAGCATACTTGCCAGGAAGATGGAAGTCGGGCCGTCCGCCCCGCCGATGATGGAGATCGCCGCCGCAGCCATGTCGTTGAAACCCATGGCGATGGCGCCGAAATATGCCGTAAAAATACCGAACTGCGCGGCCGCTCCCAGGAGGAAGCTCTTCGGGTTGGCGATCAGGGGGCCGAAGTCCGTCATGGCGCCCACGCCCATGAAGATCAGCGAGGGCATGATCGCCCATTCATCCAACTGATAGAAATAATACAGCAATCCGCCCGTACCGTTGGCGGCATCCTCCGGGTGCAGCATGATGTCGGGATAAATGTTCACTAACAGCATACCGAACGCAATAGGCACCAGCAAAAGCGGTTCAAACTCGTGACGGATGGCCAGATATAGGAAAAAGCACGCAACGGCGATCATAACATAGTTCTTCCAGTCCAGATTGAAGAACGCCGTCTGATGCACCAGGTTGCTAAACGTAGTAACGATATAGTCCATTTCTTAACCTCCTGACTCTGTTTTACCTTTGTTTCTAATCCGTCCAATCCGGCCGGATCAGTTCAAGGTTGCAAGCAGAGCGCCGGCCTCAACGGAATCGCCTACCGCTACGTCGATGCTTGCCACAGTGCCGTCCTTGGGAGCCACCACGGGGATCTCCATCTTCATGGCCTCCACGATCACCACCGCGTCGCCGGCCTTGACTGCCTGGCCTACGCCTGCCTCGATCTTGAACACCTTGCCGGCTGCTCCGGCCTCGATCCGCACGCTGCCGGCCGCTCCGGCTGCCTTGGGTGCCGCTGCGGGAGCCGCCTTCGGTGCTGCCTTCGGAGCCGCAGGGGCCTTCGCTGCCACGGGAGCGCCGGTGGACGCACCCTCCTCTACTACTACATCATATACGTTTCCGTTGACGGTAATGGTATAATTTTTCATCTTTTCTTCCTCCAATGATAATTTTTAGCGTCTTGCGCCATGAACCTTGTGAATGGAACGGACGACAAAGCCGTCCGCGGAAGCGGAACCCTCATACGCGGCCACCGCGGCTGCGATCACTGCCGCCAGCTCCAGGTCTCCCGACAGATCCTGGGCCTCCTCACGGCTCACGATCTGTGCGGCCCCGTTGTCGATGCCGGTCTGTTGCAGCTCCTGCGCTTCCTTCTTAGAGAATTTCTCCTGGAGCTTCGGGATCAGCCGGAAACAGGAGATCAGGAGGCTGATCAGGATCAGCACGATAAACACGGTCCCCATGCCGATCACGGTATTCAGCGCCGCGTTGACCGCCATGTCGCCTAGGGTGGAAACCGGGTTTAACGCTGCCCCCTCCAGCTGATAAAACATGTCGTTGGAAAAAAGGATCTCTGCCTCCGCATCCTTCTCAGCTCCCTGGATCGGCACATGGACGATGATCTGGTCACCATCTATTTTTGCAGCGGCCGTCCCGTAGGTCACGATCCCTCCGATGCTGTCCAGGCCGGACGCAAAGGATTCGATGGCGCTGCGGAACACATAGCCGTCCGTCTCGATACCGTAATTGGTCTCGATGATATAGGAGACCTCCTCCGCCGTATACTGGCTGAGATCTGCCTCCTCCGTGGTGGCGTAGGATTCCAGCAGCTGAACCACATAGAGCGCGTTATTCTCCGCGTCCGATATCTTCGTGGCCTCGTATGCGGACCAGCTCTCCTCCTCTTTCCCACAGGCCGTCAATCCGAAGATACAGGTAATCATACATACCAAAGCAATCCATTTCTTCATCTTATAATCACCCTTTCCTAGATTGTTCCGTGTTTTTTATCGGGACGATCCTCGCGCTTTGTAAACAGCATCTCAAAAGCGCCGATCACATACTTTCTGGTGTCCGCAGGGCTGATGATCTGATCCACATATCCTCTTCTCGCCGCGCTCTTTACGTTCAGGGCAAGCTCCTCATACTCGGCGGCCTTCTCGTCGATCACGGAAGCGCCCTGCCCGTCGTACAGGATCTTGGCGGCAAGCTTTCCGTCCATGGTGCCGATCCGGGCATCCGGCCAGGCCATCGTCACATCGGCCCCCAGCGCCTTGGAATTCATCACGGTGTAAGCCGTCCCATACGCCTGTCCAACGACTACATTCACCTTGGGAACGGTTGCGTTGGCAAACGCGTAGGCCAGCTTGGCCACTGCCCTGGCGATCCGCTTTTCGGAGCAGACCGTCGCCTCATAGCCCTTCACGTTGGTAAGGGTCAGGACCGGAATGCCGAACGCGTCGCAGAAGCTCACGAAGTCCGCCGCCTTTTCACAGCCTTTCGCAGTCAAAACCGCATCCAGCTTCTCGGCGGTCTCCCCGTTCTCATCCGTCACCTGGCACCGGTTTGCCACCGCGCCGACGGTCACGCCGTTTAACCGCAGGAAGCCGGTCACCATCTCCCGGGCATACCCGGCCTTCACCTCGAAAAAGGCATGGTCGTCTGCCAGGATGGAGAGGGCCGCCGCCGTGTCTCCCACACAGTTTGCCAGCTCCGGATTGGCGCGGTTCAGATCGTCCGTGCACTCGGCCAGGCTCACCGTATCTTCATTGTTTGCGGGCAGAAAGCTCATCAGCTCTCTGATCTTCGCACAGATGGACGCCTCGTCGGCAACCACGTCCACAATGCCGCTCTCCTGGGACTGGAACAGAGCGGAGGAGGTGTCGTTTCTGGAGATCTCGTTGCCGTCCAGCGCATTGGGCGCATTGACAAACAGCCTTGCGCTTTTCTCCTCCATAAAGGTGAAATCCGTCAGGGTGGGGAACAGTGCAAGCCCGCCGCCGCAGGTCCCGAAAATTGCGGTGATCTGCGGGATCACCCCGGATGCCATGGTCTGTTTCCGATAAATTTCGCCAAACGCCGCAAGCGCGTCCGTGGCCTCCTGCAGCCTCAGTCCCGCACAGTCGATCAGGCCAATGATGGGAGCTCCCGTTTTCATAGCCAGATCATAGAGGTTCGCGATCTTCCTGGCGTGCATCTCGCCGATGGTGCCGTTCAGAACGGACGCATCCTGGCTGTACACATACACGAGGTTCCCGTCGATCACTCCGTAACCGGTGACTACGCCGTCTGAGGGAGTCTCCGTCGGTTTCAGATTGAAATCCGTGGCTCTTGCTGTGACAAGTCCGCCGATCTCAACGAAACTGTTGTCGTCGAGTAAAGCTGTGATTCTTTGACTCGCTTTTGAAGTAGTACTCATGCTTTCAGCCCTCCATTTATAATAAATCAAATCATATTAACGCCTTTAGAAGTATACCATAAAAAATGCAACTCGCAAAGGACGAATTGCATTTTTTTTCATAAAATTTACATTTTCTATTCCCTGCCGCTCTCCTACGGCAGACAGAACCGCATCCGCACCTGTTCCACGCACCAGGGCAGATCGATCTTTTCCACCGTCTGCGCGGCGGTGATCCGCTCCGTGCGGTAGACCCTGCCGTCCACCAGATAACGGACATCCCCCACCACCGTCCCGGCCAGAACGGGTGCCTCCAGCCGCTCCTTCACGCGGCACACCACCTGTACCTTCTCATCCTCCCGCATCAGGAGTCCCTCCTCCCCCTCGCACTCCTCTGCCATCTCCACCTCCGTGCAGGCCGCCGTCCCCAGGACATCCGTGCGCCCGCCGTCCACCGGGATGGGCTGCAGCGTGCTCTCGTCAAACGCCGTCCCCTCCTCCAGGAAACTCCGGTAGGCGTAGTGATCGATGCCGTACTGCATCAGCTCCCTCGTGTCGCTCCACTTGTACTGCTTGTTGTTCGGCCACCCGCACGCCAGAAGGGCCACCACGAAGGTCCTGCCGTCGCGCTCCAGCGAGCCCACATAACAGTACCCCGCCTTGTTGGTAAAACCGGTCTTGCCGGAGAGCGCCCCGTCCATCATGCTCAAAAACGCATTGTGATTGGCGCAGGAAAAGCTCCTGCCCGCCGCGCTGAAGGTATAGGAAGGCGTGCGGGTGATCTCCAGAAATTTCTCCTTCTGGGGAGATTCCCGGATGCAGTAGGCCATGATCCTGGCAAGCTCCGCCGCGGTGGTACAGTGCTCCCTGACGGCCGTCTCCCCGTTCTCCAGGGAGACGGTCTCGGTGGCATCCAGCCCGTTGGGCGTGATAAAGTACGTCTGCGTACACCCAAGCTCCCCTGCCTTTTGATTCATCAGCGCCGCAAAGGCCGCCACCGCCTCCCGGCTCTCCTCCGCGGTAAACTCTCCCGTATCCTTCTCCTTCAGCTCCTGGGGCAGGAACCGTTTGCCTATGTACTCGGCCAGCGCCACCGCTGAGTCATTGTGGGACTCCAGCATCAGGGAGTAGAGCAGATCCCCCACCCGGTACTGCTCCCCCGCTTTCATGTACAATTTGACTTTGGGCATTCCCGCCGCGTAGGGCGACACGGTCAGCAGGTCGTCCGGATCCCCCTCTTCCAGCACCGTGATGCAGGTCATAATTTTGGTGGTGCTCGCCATGGCGAGCGGAGTGTCCTGGTTTTTGCCGTAGAGGACCCGCCCGGAATCCGCATCCATCAGGACCGCCGCCGTGGCGTAAAGGGAAAGGGCCGCCTCCCCGCTCGTCTCCCCGTTCTCCCCCTCGGCCCGGATCGGCAGACTCATCCCGCAAAACAGGAAAAGGGCGCAAAAAAGGCCCCCTGTGATCTTTCGAAACCGCATACCTTACTTCCCGGCTTTTTCTAAAATCCTATGAGGCCGCTTCCCGCTCTATTCCTGTATTTCTGCCAGTTCTCCAAACAATCCTCTCTCGCACATCGGTCGTCCCGGTCCGCTTGTCCAGAAGTTCTACCGCTTCTCCCCACGCAATCCTCTCTCGTCAGACATCCAGCTGCAGCTGTATCTCTTCCTCCGCCTGCTTCTTGAACTCCTCCAGCTGGACGGGGCTTAATTCCGGCAGCTCCTCCAGGTTCTTCACACCGAAGCAGCGCAGAAACTGCTCCGTCGTTCCAAAAAGAAGCGGCCTTCCGGGCGCGTCCAGCCTTCCCAGCTCCGTGATCAGGTCGTATTCCAGCAGCTTGTTGATGGCGTGATCGCAGTTGACCCCGCGCACGCGCTCCACCTCGACCCTGGTCACCGGCTGCTTGTACGCAATGATGGACAAGGTCTCCAGCACCGTGTCGGTCAGGACCATCTTCCTGGGTGCCTTGGCGATCTTGATCAGATATTCGTACATATCCGCCTTCGTACAAAGCTGCACCGCATTGTCAAACTGCGTCAGCGTGATGCCCCGTTCCTCGCTCTCGTACCGCTGGGCCATCTCCTGCAGGATCTCCCGGGTCGTCTTTATATCCTCCCCGATCACATCCGCGAGCCTTCCGATCTCCACCGTATCTCCCATGGTAAACAGGACTGCCTCCAGGACCGCCTCCGCCTTCGTTCTCTCCATACTTCCTCTCATTCTGCCGTCTGTACGGCTCCCCGCCCTTCGGGACAGCTCTGCCCCGGACGGGACATCCCCGGCGCCCGTCCGCGGACGCCGCCTCAGGCCACGTTGGACGTAATCAGGATATCGTCAAAGATCTTTTCCTGGCAGATAGTGATCTTTCCGGTTTTCATCAGCTCCAGGATGATCAGGAACGTCACAATCACTTCCATCCGGCTGGCCTGCTTCTCCAGAAGCTTCCGGAAGCTGAACTGCCGGTGCTCCCTGGCATACGCCTCCACATACAGGGTCTTTACATCCATGTCGATCTCATCCTTCTCGATATTACCGTACTGGCTCCGAATGGGATCGATCTTGTCCTCCTGCCTCCGAATCATGGTCCGGAAGATCTCGTGGAGCTTGTTCAGGTTCAGGTCGCCGATCAGCTCCTCATAGTCGATGGGCTGCCGGTAGTCCTCCACCTCCCGGGGGAGATGCGGCTCCCGGTACAGGTTCCGCGCGGCGTCCACCTGCCTGTCCCGAAGCTCAAAGGACATAAACTTGTACATCTTGTACTCCAGGAGCTTCTGCACCAGCTCTGCCCTGGGATCTTCCTCCTGCCCTTCTTCATCGACTTCTTTCGGAAGCAGCATCCGGCATTTGATATCCAGCAGCGTGGCCGCCATCACCAGAAATTCGCTCACCACATTCATATCCCGCTCCTGCATCTGCCGGATATATGCGAGATACTGCTCCGTGATCTCCACGATGGGGATGTCATAGATGTCGATCTTATTCTTCTCTATCAGGTGGAGCAGAAGATCCAGCGGCCCTTCAAACGCCTCCAGCTTCACGGGAATTGCCATGATTTACCTCTTTTCCAACATACAGACAACATTATAGCATCAAACAGGACAGATTGCAAATTACAAAACTACACGGGCTCCTCGGGCGTCTCCGGCGCAAAATCCACCACCATCAGCTCCCCTGGGTTAAACAGGCGGATCGGGATGGTGTGCATCCCAAGCCCCCGGCTCAAAAACATGACGGCGTTCCCCTTCCGGTACACGCCCCCGTGGTATTTCGGAAACAGCCGCACGCTGGGCGACAGGACCCCCTTGTCCACAAAGGGGATCCGCACCACTCCCCCGTGCACATGGCCGGACAGCACCAGATCGGCCCCCCACGCCGCATACTGCGGGAAATAATCGGGATTGTGGGCGAGCAGCAGGGTGTAGGTCTCCGCGTCCGGCTTTCCCAAAAGCTTCGTCAGATATTCCGTCTCCATAGGCTGGACTCGGAACCGCTTGTAGTAGAACCGGTCCAGCTCCACTCCATAGACGGTGATCCCAAACTCCTCCAAGGCCGCGTGACGGTTCACCAGCCGCTCGATCCCGATCCTCCGAAGGCCCTCCTCGTAGCGCTCTGCCATATCGCCGTAAACCTCCGGGTAAAGCTCCAGACGCTGCTCATGGTTTCCGTTCCCATAGCAGACCGGGTAATCCTTCGCCAGCTCCTCCAGCAGCCCCAGCGCTACATCCAGCTTCTCCCCGGGCCTTGCGGTCGGGATATCCCCCGCCACGAAAATAAAATCCGGTTCACATTCCCGGATTGCCTCCAGCAGCCGCTCATTGTCCCGGCCGTATCGCTTGTTGTGGAGATCCGCAAGGACAATGCCCCGGCAGCGCTTCTTAATACGCCTGTCCGTGACCCGATGCCCGGTCACCACAAATCGGTTGCTGTCATAGAGCAGGATCCAAAAGAGAACGATCAGGACCATGCCCATGACAGTAAACAAAAGATCCAACATATCCCATCCTTTCCAGCCATTTCATCCCATCGTATCGGTACCGCAGGGCCGCCTCCGGCCACGCCCTTACAGGAGAAAGTATCCCCAGGCCCTCTTCAGATAGTCCCGAAAGCCGGCTTTTGCCACGCCCTCCGCATAGAGGATCGGCACGTTTCCAAGCTCCACCCCGTCCAGCCGGTACCTAGCATATCCGGCCACCGCTCCGCGTTCCAGGGGCGCTTCCACGCTCTCCGGAAGGTCGATCACCTTCTCCACCTGCTCCAGGGAGCTGCCGGTCGTGTCCAGATAGCGGAATTCTCCCAGATACTGCACCGGCACCTCCTGGGAAACGCCTCCCTCCACCGCCAAGGGCGGCAGCGCATCCTGGTTCTCGTCTATGTACAGGCTGCTCACATTGAAGCCGTAGCTTAAAAGGGTCTGCGCGTCCTGAAAACGCTCGGCGGCGGTAGGCGCTCCCATGACCACCGCGATCAGGTCGATCCCGTCCCTGCTGGCCGTAGCGGAAATACAGTATTTCGCCTTGTCCGTGGAACCCGTCTTTAACCCCGTGGTCCACTGATACTGCTTCAGCAGCTTGTTGGTACTGTTCAGGGTAAAGGGGATCGTCCCCTGCTTCGTCTCATGCGTAATGTCCTCCATCCAGATCTGCGTGTACTGAAACACCTCCGGATAGTTCGTGGTCAGCTCCCTGGACATGATCGCCACGTCCCTGGCGCAGGAATAGTGATCGTCCGCGTCTGTAAGGCCGCAGCAATCCACAAAATGCGTCTCCGTCATGCCCAGTTCCTCCGCCTTCGCGTTCATCATGCCCACGAACGCCTCCTCCGTGCCGGCCAGATACTCCGCTACCGCCACGCTGGCGTCATTTCCGGATGCCACCGCGATGCACTTGATCAGGGTCTCCAGTGTCTGCACCTCTCCCTCGGCGAGATACACCTGCGAGCCCCCCATGGAACTGGCGTGCTCGCTCACCACCACCGGATCGCTCAGCTTGACCTTTCCGGCCTTCAGCTGCTCAAACGTGAGAAGAAGCGTCATAATCTTGGTGACGCTGGCGGGACTCCTCCGCTCGGTGGAGTTGCTTTCATAAATGGTCTGGCCGGTGGACGCCTCGATCAAAATGACCGAGGGCGCGGACACGCTCAGCTGTGCCGCCTGTGCCCGGATCCCTGCGGTCAGGATGTTCGCGCCCAGCAGACACAGGATCAGCAAAAGGGCCGTCGCTTTCTTTCTCCGATTCATATAAAAATGCCACACTCCCATATTCTATCTCTATTACAGAATATGGAAATGCGGCACGGTTTATGCCTCGCACACCCAAAAAGAGCCGCCGTCAATACCATCGCGCGATCAGGGAACGGCATCTCTCCCGGAACTGTGCCCCCTTCTCCCGCACGTCGATGTGAAAGGCGCGCAGCAGCTGGATCACATAATCCACCGTCACCACACACAGGATAATCTCCACCAGGCGGACGCCCCTGTCAAAAGCCACCCGGTCGATCAGCCGATAGACGCCCGCGTGCACAAAGCCGATGACGCCCAGCGCGTAGAAGCCCCACGCGATCGTGCTCTCCAGACAGATAATCCCCTGAAAGTTAAACGGTTTCTCCTTGTAATCCCACCAGATCTCCCCAAAGAGGCGCAGCATCCCTCTGCCGACCAGATACTCAAACAGGGTCGCCAGAACCGCTCCGATCAGATAGATCTTGACGTACTGCCCCTTAAGCGGGCTCAAAAGCAGATAGCAGGAAACCGCCCCAAAGCCGTAGATCGGACAGAAGGGGCTTCTGGCAAAACCGCGGTTTGTCAGCTTTCGATTGCAGATAGACATGTAGATCGACTCCAACAGCCAGCCCAGCATACTATATATCACAAATGCCGCCACCAAATGATAGACATCCGTTCCCAGCACTTCTTTCGTCCACATGATTTCCCGCTCCCTGCGCCCATGGTCCCATCTGTAACCGTCAGGCAGACAAAGTCCCCGGCGCATCGGACCGGGGACCTGTGTTTAGTTATATTTGCGCTTTCTTGCTGCTTCAGATTTTTTCTTACGCTTTACGCTAGGCTTCTCGTAATGCTCTCTCTTACGAATCTCCTGCTGAATACCAGCCTTCGCACAGCTTCTCTTGAAGCGACGCAAAGCGCTATCTAAAGTCTCGTTTTCCTTTACGATTACGTTTGACATAACTGCACCCGACCTCCCTTCAGTCCCTCTAGTAACACGACTGATTGGGTTAATATTATGTACTGCCTTGGCATATACACGCTTATAATTATAGCATAAAACTCTGATACGTCAACTACTTTTTTCCTAAAAAAACAAATTTTTCATCTGTTATTCTTCCGTGGGGACGATATGGACGTACTCTTTCCCATAATATTGGGCACATGCCTCATTCACCCAGTAATAACCGCTCTCCTCCTGAAGATCCGTGTACAATAACATCTCCGGGTACACGGACAGCGGCGCAAACTCGACCTCCTTCACGCGGTCGTCGTGCAGGATCTCCAGACGCGCGTCCCACTCTACTGCATACTGCCCGGCCCAGCCCTGCCGCCAGTCCCGGTATGCCCTGTAGCTGCTGATCTGTCGCAGGTCGGTCAGGTAGATCGCCGCTACCAGCACCAGCCCTACCCCCCCACAATAAACGATCAGGTATCTTCCAAAGCGCTTCCCCAGCCGATCCAGAAAGCCGCAAAATCTGTTTTTCCTATGGCTCAGCCAGCCGATCCAATAGCCCATATTTCCCACCAGCCAGATTACATAGGAATAGTACAAAATAGCGGCCATCCGCCCTCCCCCGGTGGTGCCGTCCACATACATGGTAGCCGCCGCCTGGGACGCGTACAGCCCGAAGGTGATCAGGGTAAACAACGCCGGAAGCGGAAACGAAAACCGGCTCTTTCGCACCGACATCCAGAGAAACGGCAGTACAAAGAGGAGCATCAGCAGGATCTTTCCGTCGGTCCACGAAAGGATGTTGGTGGCGGAACGCAGCAGGGACATGCCGATGGCCTCCACAGCATTTCCGGTCGTCCCCCCAAAGTTCCCCTTCAGCCGGTTCGCATTCCCCGGCGCAAAAATGCACGCCAGAAGGCAGATCCCCATCCCCAGCGTGACATACCAGGTCCTAAAGAAAGCGGATCTGTGATATTTCAGCCAGATGACCGACACCGTACACAGCGCCAGAAAGGTAGAGAGGCTGGTGGCGAAGTTGTTGCCGCCCACCAAAACCGCCAGCACACAGGCCCCAGCGGCGGTCAGGGCATATCTCCAGCCCGCGCACGCCTCCCCTCCCATCCGCAGGAACAAAACCAAAAGGAGTAACGACAGGCCATAGACAAATGTATAATTCACCGCACCGGTATACCAATAAAAACTCTCTATGGGAGAAGGGGAATAGAGGATCTGAAAAATGATCGCCGGCAAAATAATGGGCAGATAATACTTATGAGCTTCCCCGCCGCTTCTCCTGCTGCAATATCTGCACAGAACTACTTCCGAAACGATAATCGCTCCAAGCATAAGCCATGGAACAATGCAATAGCACTTTTCGCCTAAAATTCCCGGTTGAAAAGAAGCCAGAAATGTCGCTGCAAATCTGCCCTCCCAGTTTTGGTAAGAGTGGCTGACAGAGGCCACTGTATTTTTCAAAAAGCTTCCCAGGCCTCCGCCCGCTTTTAAGATCGCATACCCACTTGCCCCAAAGCTCCAGTCATCCGCCGAGGGATAATCACAGGGCGCGATCAAAAGCAGGGGGAACAGCACAAACAACAGTGCGATCACACACCCAAGGCTTAGAAGGGTCATCTGTATATTGTTCCAATTTTTTCCGATTTTCTCTCTCATGCAAGTTTCCTCTATGCTGCCGCCAAAATTTTCATCCGACGGTTTTCCCTCCGTTCAGACCCGCTTCTCTCTCCAGATAACACCATGCCGCCTTGACCGGCAGCGTAGCCATCACAGGCATCAGGTAGCGCAGATACGCATTGACCGGGGATGCCATACAGATCAAAAGAACACACAGGTCGGGAACGAACACCGCTGCCGCCCTGCCCTTCTTTTTGGACAAAAGCCAGACCACAGCGCCTATCAAACCATACACCTGCATACCGGCCGAAAGAACCATTCCAAGAACCGGCATTTTTTCCGCCAGATAGAGCATATGCTCCAGCACGTGCCGCACAGAGGGGTCTGTGATCCCAAACTGGAGATCCAGATGACCGTCGCTCCAATGGTCCGTATTCCCCATGGCAAACACACCGAGATAAATCCCGTAATTGTGCGCATTCGGATAAAAATACCCATAATTCTTGTTCAGAAACGCCTGCACATACGTGTCCGGGTGTTTCCAAAACTGCTTGAACCAGACCTGAAAATACGCCTTCAACAGGCTTTTGTCCGGACGTCTCGCAAAAAGCTCCTTAACCGGATCGGAAATCTCCGGGTCGTATACCTCTCCGACCTGCCTTAAATCCGCATCAAAACAATCCTGCAGGACTGCGAGCTCTTCCGGTTCCAGCTCCTCAAAATGCTCCCGCAGATAGCGGGCCGTCTGCTGCAGAGGAATGGACAGCGCCTCCCGGATTTCCCCCTGCGGCAGCCCATGACTGGACATATACAGATTCTGCCCTCCCACCAAAAGGGCACAGGCGCAGATCCCTCCCACATACAATTTCCAGTACTTCCTGTAAGCGGCTAAAGCGGCCAGAAGCGACAGCACAACCACATAGCGGCCATCGTTCCTGGCCAGGGCGATCCCCAACACGCTCAACAGAAACAGAACGATCTGATACCCGCGCAGTTTTTCCTCCTGCTTCCCGCCCCACAGGTCGATCAGCACCGTCACCAGCAGCAAAACCGAAATATAATGAAGCGTATCCTTCACTAGGGTGTACCCCCAGATGGGAAAATAGGGATATACTCCCCAATAAAGGAGCGC
>CANPWJ010000035.1 GCA_947584035.1 uncultured Acetatifactor sp.
AGAGGCAGCTCATTGACCGCCACGATCCCCTCCTGGGTCCGTTCAAACTCCATATGCCCCCGGTAGTGCGGGGTTCCCTGGCTTCTGCTCACATTGCACAGCTCCACCCGTCCGGTCAGCACATCCGGCGTCAGGATGACACGACCGTCGGCCAGATAACCGCTGTCTGGGGTGATCGTAATTTTTTCGCCGGCCGCATGTTTTTCTACGACAGGGGCATCGTATGGCCCGTACTGGATCGTGAAGCCCGTGTCAGCCGTGCAGGTGATCTCCTCGTGATAGAGCCCTGCGAAGTCCGGCCCCTTGATCAGCACGCGGATGTACTCCATCGCCTCTTCCCGGGCGATCAGCAGACAGCAGATTTCGCCGTTCTCGATCACCAGATCCGCAAAATTATAGCCAATGGTCAGATCGCTGGCCGTGCACATCTCCAATGTGCCGTAAATACGATACCCTTTGTAACCGGAGGCCAGGGGAAGTCTGCCGTATCCCTCCACCTCCACGCCGTTTTCATCCACGCTCAGGATCTTGCCGCCGATCCTCTCCGGTTTTATAATAACATCTGTTATCAGTCCGTCCGTGAGCTGGATATCCGCCACCTGTTCCCGCATCCTCTCGTACCAGGACGCGTCCCCGCCCGCGGCCTCCTCCTGCAGGGCGGCGTACTCCGCCGCGTATTGATAGCCCACATCCTCTCCGTCCTGATAAAATTTCAGGTGTTCTCTATCTGCCTCCAGGATCCACACATTGGAAACCTCCCGGATCACGGGGACGTGCTCTATGGGGCCCGGGAGCTCCTCTCTATGTAACAGAAGCGACAGGATCCTTCCAAACAGCAGGATCATCAGGAGCAGCAGCCCCAGCATACAGAGAAATGCCTTCATCTGCATCCTCTGGGATTTATTCCAGCCAAACCGATTTTTGTTCAATTCCTCTACCTCACACAGACATCTTAAAAGAGCAGCCCCGCGGGACTGCTCCTCATCTTTTGTGGATACCCGAAATGCCGCCTCCTGTCTTTTGACTCCTAGCTGTGCTAGGTGGGTAACCGCAACCGTACTTTTGCCTTCCCTTGCAATCCTCTCGCGAGTGAGGGCTTGACAGCCATACGGCGATATAGGAATCCCTTTTAAAGTAATGTAGGTTCAAAAACAACAGGAGTTATCGCACATTCCAGGTTACTATTATTATATCGGATTACGGGACAATTTACAACAGAAAAAAATTCCAGATGCCTTAAAAGTCACGGTTTCCGTCACTTCTGCTGATAAAAACGGTAGATCTCCCCCGACCCGACCTCAAAGACCTCCATCCGGTAGCCCAGGGAAGAGAAGCTTTGCTGCCAGTCCCCCCTGAGGCACCACACATCTCCTCCGAGCTGCACCAGCTGTGACATATCCTCCAGCATCACACAGTCCGTCATCTCCTCCCAATATTTAAAGGCTTCCTCCGTATCCGCCCCCTTCAGGATGTAGTAATCCATTTCCGGCAGATAGACCATATTGACGGACATCTCCTTCACATTCAGGCAGAAGATCACATCCTCCTCCTGAACATGCTCCTGTAAAAAACGAACCTTTAAAAGAGTGTCCGTGCCGTCGTAGCCGCTCTGGACATCCTGCGCGCTCTGCATAAAACAGAGGGCGAACAGCAGGATCAGGCACGCCTTTAACCCGGAGCGAAAACGCCCGGCCAGCACGCCGATCACCGCGATCCACATAAGCGGTATTACGATGGTCAAATAACGGTCAATCAGAATCGGCCTCCATAAAAGAGAAACGCCCATTCCAAAACAAAACCATAAGGCCGGCACCAGGAAGCCTCCGGCCAGCCACAGCTGCCGGCTCTCGCCCTTCCAGTCCCGGATCCAGAAGAAAATTCCCAGGAAAAAGACCAGCATCAGCAAATGCGTGAGTTGTTCCGCCGGCATCTGAAAGATCTTTTGGATATATTTGGGCATCTGGAGCTCCTCTTGGGTGATCCAATAGTCCTGACCGACGGACCGCATCTGTCCCGCCAGCACAAAGATCCAGGGCAGATAGAGCACAAACATGGCGATACAGCAGCTTCCCCAGGAGAGCAAGACTTTTTTCAGACGGTTCTTCCGCGCGAGAAGATATCCTAACAGGAACAGGGAGAGCATCACCGCCGCCACACCCGCAAAATAATGCGTATAAGCGGCCGCCACATTGGAGAGCGCAAAAAAGATCCAGTACCGCCTGCACTTTTGCTCCCCATAATGCTCCGCGATCAAGTAGGTCAGATAAAAGCTGGCAGCCACCCAAAGCATGGCCATGCTGTACATCCTCACCTGGATGGCGGCACTCAGCATCCCCGGTACACCGCACAGCCCCAGCACGATCAGCGCCGCTGTCTCCCCGGAAAAATACCGCTCAAAAAAAAGCCCTGTGATCACAAGCAAACCCAAAAAGCAGACCAACGATACCAGATGAAACGCCAGGAGCCTTTCCCCAAACAGACAGACGACCAGCTTTACGGCAAGATAATAGAGGGGCGGATGCACATCCAGCGCTGTAAACCGGATCATACCCCCCCAGGAACTCCGGATCAGGTTCACGGTAAAGCTCTCATCAAAATTCATTACCGGCTGCCGGGCTATGGGAACCAGTGCAAACAGCAGGGACATCACCCCCAGCAGATAAAGGGCCGCCCGTTTCCTCCAGGATATTTCCTCTTTTGCAGCATTCATGCTTCTCCTCCACAATCCATCCCCTTTCCTTTTTACCGCCGGGGACTGTATTCAGTATAACAAATCCCTGGGACTTTTTCCATCAAAACTTTGCCCGGCGCCGGGCACTCACGTAAAAACGGCGGAAATCCGCGCCTTGCGAATTTCCGCCGTCCGTTAGTCTGTTCCTCACCGGGAACCGCCTACGGCGATCCCTTGTGCCAATGGCAGAGCCTTATTGCAAAAAGCAGACCCTGCGCAGGGAAAGCTCCTTACGCCTGGGGACCTGCGGCAACCAGTGCCTTGCCGGCGTCGTTGCCCTCGTACTTTGCAAAGTTCTTCACAAATCTCTGTGCCAGATCCTTCGCCTTGGTCTCCCACTCCGAAGCATCCGCATAGGTGTTGCGGGGATCCAGGATATTGGTGTCTACGCCGGGCAGCTCGGTGGGAACCTCAAAGTTGAAATGAGGAATGGTCTTGGTGGATGCCTTCTCGATGTCACCGCTTAAGATCGCGTCGATGATACCGCGGGTATCCTTGATGGAGATACGCTTTCCGGTGCCGTTCCATCCAGTGTTCACCAGATATGCCTTCGCGCCGTTCTGCTGCATCTTCTTCACCAGCTCCTCTGCATACTTGGTAGGATGCAGCTCCAGGAACGCCTGGCCGAAGCAAGCGGAGAAGGTAGGGGTAGGCTCGGTGATGCCGCGCTCCGTACCTGCCAGCTTTGCCGTGAAACCGGACAGGAAATAGTACTGGGTCTGCTCCGGAGTCAGAATGGATACGGGAGGCAGTACGCCAAACGCATCCGCGGACAGGAAGATCACGTTCTTTGCCGCAGGTGCTGCGGAAACCGGGCGAACGATCTTCTCGATGTGGTCGATCGGGTAGGACACACGGGTATTCTCGGTCACGCTCTTATCGTCAAAGTCGATCTTGCCGTCTGCATCCAGCGTTACGTTCTCCAGAAGAGCGTTGCGCTTGATGGCATTGTAGATGTCAGGCTCGGAATCCTTGTCCAGGTTGATGACCTTGGCATAGCAGCCGCCCTCGAAGTTGAACACGCCCTTGTCGTCCCAGCCGTGCTCGTCGTCGCCGATCAAAAGACGCTTGGGATCGGTGGAAAGGGTGGTCTTGCCGGTGCCGGACAGGCCGAAGAAGATCGCGGTGTTCTCGCCGTTCATGTCGGTATTGGCGGAACAGTGCATGGACGCGATCCCCTTTAAGGGCAGATAGTAGTTCATCATGGAGAACATACCCTTCTTCATCTCACCGCCGTACCAGGTGTTGATGATCACCTGCTCGCGGCTGGAGATATTGAAGGCAACGCAGGTCTCGGAATTGAGGCCCAGCTCCTTGTAGTTCTCAACCTTCGCCTTGGAAGCGTTATATACAACGAAGTCCGGCTCGAAGCTCTTAAGCTCCTCCTCGGAGGGCTGGATGAACATATTCTTGATGAAGTGTGCCTGCCATGCCACCTCCACGATGAAGCGTACTGCCATGCGGGTGTCCTTGTTGGCGCCGCAGAACGCGTCCACCACGAACAGCCTCTTGTTGGACAGCTCCTTCTTTGCGATATCCTTTACAACCGCCCAGGTCTCCTCGCTCATGGGATGGTTGTCGTTCTTATACTCGTCGGAGGTCCACCACACGGTGTCCTTGGAATTCTGATCCATCACGATATACTTATCTTTGGGGGAACGTCCGGTGTAGATGCCCGTCATTACGTTCACAGCGCCCAGCTCGCTGACCTGGCCCTTCTCATAGCCTTCCAGACCGGGCTTGGTCTCCTCCTCAAACAGCATCTCATAGGACGGATTGTACACGACTTCGGTGGTGCCGGTGATGCCATACTTGCTCAAATTGATCTCTGCCATCTGTTTTACCTCTTTTCTTAATATTTTTCAGAGCCTTCCTTCATAAATCCTGCTGGCGCATGATTTACATTTTTTAACATCTTTTGTATTATCTCAAACATACCTTTAAAAGTCAATAAAGGCTTGTAAATTTATTTTAATTTTACAGTTCCCTCAGCCATTTTATGAACAAAGACAGGCGCGAAGCGCCGGTTATGCGCGGCTGCGCACTTTGCGAATGGCGCGGGCGGAACGGTTTTTATCCAAAACAGCCAGCCACAAGTCACCGATTATGCCCGGGTCTCCCTCCGCAGCCACTCCGCCTCCTCCGGGGGCAGGTAGGGCGACACCTTATCATACACCTGCCTCTGATAGGCGTACAGCCATCCCCGCTGGGTCTCTGTCAGCTGCTTCTCGTCGATGGCATCCAGGTCGATGGGTACCCAGGTCAGGGTCTTAAAGTGCATGAACTGGCCGTACTCATTCTTCACGTCGTTTTCCGCCACCATCACATTCTCAATGCGGATGCCGTGGCTTCCCTCGACATAGACGCCGGGCTCGTTGGTCACATCCATCCCCGCTTCCAGCACCGTCTCCTGGGCTCCCTCCGCATAGCGCCACCGCAGACTCTGGGGGCCCTCGTGTACGTTCAGGATATAGCCCACCCCGTGGCCGGTGCCGCACCGGTAGTCAAGGCCCATATTCCAGATGGGCTGGCGGGCCAGGATATCCAGGTTCCGCCCGGTGCAGCCGTGGATCCAGCGGGCGTAGGTCATCTGCAGCATCCCCGCCGCCACCGCCGTGTAGTGGAGCTTCTCCTCCTCCGTCACCGGGCCCAGCACAATGGTCCTGGTCACGTCCGTAGTCCCGCCCAGATACTGGCCGCCGGAGTCCACCAAAAGCATCCCTTCCGGCTTTAACACCGCGCAGCTTTCCGGTGTGGCCTCATAGTGCATCATGGCGGCGTTTCCGCCATAGGCCGCTATGGTGGGAAAGGACAGCTCCAGAAATTCCGGGATCTGCCGCCGCAGCCCTTCCAGATAGTCCGCCGCCGTGACCTCCGTGATCTCCTCCCTTCCCACATGGGTCTTGAGCCAATAGATAAACCGGGTGACCGCCACGCTGTCCTTCAGATAGATCTCTTCCATGTGGGAGAGCTCCACCGGATTCTTCACCGCCTTTAGAAGCTCCGTGGGGTTTTTCCCCTCCACCGGCTCTCTCCCCTCCGCAAGCAGACGGTACAGGCCATAGCTGCACTGGCCGGGATCCACAAGGATCCGCTCCCCGGCGGGCAGCTTTTGCAGCGCCTGTTCCACCTCCGTGTAAGGGCGGACCTGGATCCCGTGCCGGGCCAGGTACTTCTCCGCCTCCACGTCCAGCGCCCGCCCCTGCAGAAAGAGCACCGCCTCCCCGCGGGTGATATAGCCGTAGGACATGGCCACCGGGTTACAGGCCACATCGCAGCCGCGGATGTTAAAGAGCCACATCAGATCGTCCAGCCGGGTGAGAAACAGGCTGTCCGCTCCCGCTTCCCGCAGCTTCTCCCGGACCTGGGAGAGCTTTTCCTCCACGCTCTTCCCGGCGATCTCTTCCGGGAGCACCGTGATCCTTCCGGCGGGAAACGGGGGACGGTCCTCCCAGATCTCCTCCGCCAGATCCGGGCCGCAGACCAGACGCACCTTCTTTTGGGAGAGCGTCTGCTCCAGCTTCCGGCCCTCTCTGGCGGAGATCACCCTGCCGTCCAGCCCCAGGGACTGTCCCTCCTCCAGGTGCTCCTCCAGAAATTCCCGCACCGTGGGCACGCCCTCCTCCTGCATCCGAAAGAGCATGACCCCCGTCCCGGCAAGCTCCCGCTCTGCCTGGATGAAATATCTTCCGTCCGTCCAGAGCCCGGCCCCCGTCCCCCACACCAGCAGGGTGCCGTTGGAGCCCGTAAAACCGCAGAAATACTCCCGCACCTTAAAATAGTCGCTCACGTACTCGGAATTGTGAAAATCCGCCGTAGGGATCATATAAAAGTCGATCTTCCGCCGGGTCATCGCCGCCCGCAGCGCTTCCAGCCTCTTATGAATCACCTGATTCTCCACCATCATCCGCTCCTCCTTCCCCGGTCCTTTCGCTGCCGGCCGCTACTGCAGCTCGGCGGTCCTGGACATTCCCACCCGGTCGCAGCCAAGGGAGAGAAACAGCTCCAGCTCCTCCCGGGTGGCTATGCCGCCGGCCGCCTTGATCTTCACGTTCCTGCCGATGTGCGCCCGAAACAGCTCCACATCCTCCCGGGTGGCGCCGCCGGTTCCAAAACCGGTAGACGTCTTTATGTAATCCGCGCCGCCGTCGGTCACCGCCCGGCACACCGCGATCTTCTCCTCCCTGGTCAGATAACACGCCTCCACGATCACCTTCAGGATGTGCTCCCCGCACACCGCCTTCAGCGTGCGGATCTCCTCCTCCACCCGGTCGAAGCGCCCGTTTTTGACATCGCCGATATTGATCACCATGTCGATCTCGCTGCAGCCGTCCCGCAGCGCCTGCTTCGCCTCCTCCGCCTTGGCGGCGGTCACGCTGTAGCCCAGGGGGAATCCCACCACGGTACAGATCCGGAGCCGGTCCCCATAGGTCTCATGGATCCGCCGGACATAAGCCGGGGGAACACACACGCTGGCCGTTTGAAACCGGATCGCCTCCTCACAGAGCCGCTCTATGTCCTCCCAGGAGGCAAACGCCTTTAACTGGGTGTGGTCTATTTTACGCATCATTTCCTGCAGGGTCATGGGTTCCATTCGTTTCTCCTTCCCCGGGGCCTGTCCCGGATAAAACAGGGAACCCTGCGTTCCACACGGTTCCCTGCCTCTGCCTGTCTCTTTTCCTCACCGCGCGGCCATCCGGCCTCTCCCAGCCTTCTGCGCCGCCCCGTGTCACGCTCCCAAAAATTCCCGGACCACCGCTTTCATCTCATCCACCTCACACTGGCGGCGGTGCACCACAGGCGCGGTGCGGATCTCCTCGATGGCCCGTGGCACGTTCACACCGGCGATCCTGGACAGCTCGTCCACCAGTTCAAAATCTTCCATGGCGTCATACTTTTCGTCAATGGCCTTCATCACGCTGCGGGTAAACTTAAACGGGCTGGCGGTGGAGGCGATCACGGTCTTTTTGTGCTGAGCATCCCCCGTCCCGCTCTCCCAATGCTTCTGCAACGCCGCGCTGGCCACCGCGGTGTGCGGATCCAGCACATAACCGCAGTTCTCGTACAGCCGCCGGATCTCTGCCGCCGTCTCCTCCTCGCTGGCATAATAGCCGAAGAAGTCCCGCAGTCCTTCCCGCATGTCCGCGCTGATCTCGTACCTTCCCTGACCGGAAAGGGCTTCCATCAGCTCCCGGTTCCGCTCCGGGTCATCCCCGGCGATATGATAGATCAGCCGCTCCAGGTTGCTGGAGATCAGGATGTCCATGGAGGGGGAGGAGGTCAGCACAAACTTCCGGTTCCGGTCGTAGACGCCCGTGCGGAAGAAATCATACAGCACCTTATTCTCGTTGGAAGCGCAGATCAGCTTGTCGATGGGAAGCCCCATCCTTTTGGCATAGTAAGCCGCCAGGATGTTGCCGAAATTCCCGGTGGGTACCACCACGTCCATGGGCTCGCCCTCCGCGATCTTCCCCTCCTTCAAAAGCCGGGCATAGGCGTACACATAGTAGCACACCTGGGGCACCAGCCTGCCGATGTTGATGGAGTTCGCGGAGGAGAACTGAAATCCCTTTTCCCCAAGCTCCCCGGCAAATTCCCGGTCGGAAAACAGCTTCTTCACGCCGGTCTGGGCATCGTCAAAATTCCCGTGGATCCCCACCACAAAGGTGTTGTCCCCCTTCTGGGTCACCATCTGCTTCTCCTGGATGGGGCTCACGCCGTCCTTGGGATAAAACACCGCGATCCGGGTCCCCTCCACCCCGGCGAACCCTGCCAGGGCCGCCTTCCCGGTATCCCCGGAGGTGGCCGTCAGAATGACGATCTCGTTCTGTATATGATTCTTGCGCGCCGCCGTGGTCAGAAGGTGAGGCAGAATGGACAGCGCCATATCCTTGAAGGCGATCGTGGAGCCATGGAACAGCTCCAGATAATACGCCCCCTGGGCCTCCACCAGCGGGGCGATAACCTCCGTGTCAAATTTCTCGTCGTAGGCCCTTTCGATGCAGTCCCGCAGTTCCTGTTCCGTGAAATCCGTGAGAAAAAGCTTCATCACCTCATACGCCACGCCCCGGTAGTCCATCTGCGCCAGTTCCTGCAGACTCCTGTCCAGCGCCGGTATGTGATCCGGCACAAAGAGGCCGCCGTCCTCCGACAGGCCCTTCAGGATCGCCTGGGACGCCGTCACCGATATCCCTCTGCTTCTCGTGCTGTTGTATCTCACTTCCATATCGTTCTCCATTCTGGAACGTCTCCGCTCCGCTTTTGTCAAGATCCAGATTTCTTTTACTATACAATACTATGACCAAAAAAACAATCTTTTTAGCGGGCCAACGTATAAAATTCGTGATTTCCGTGGCGGAACAGATAGGTAAGGCAGCTGTCAAACCAGCTCATCCTGGTGCCGTCCGCATATCTTCTGGAGGCAAAGAACAACGCTCCCTGGGAGAGGTCCTCCCCCTCCAGGGCCCGCTGTACCGCCGCCACCGTCTCGTCGCTGACCGTCACCCGCTGGATCCGGCCGCTTCCCACAGGGGAAAACTGATAGGAGCCGTTCGCCTCCTGAAAGATCACCTCCTCCACCGTATCGGGAAAGCGCTCGTCCTCCAGACGGTTCAGCACCACGTTCGCCACTAAGAGCTTGCCGTCCTCGTCCTCGCTCCCCGCCTCCGCCTCCACAATGCGGTAGAGAGCGTCCAGCTCCTCCTCCGTGAAGGTATAGACCGCCTCCCGCTCCAGCACCTGATATCCCACCACGCGCTGTCCGGACGCCGCCACCGCCGTGATCCCCAGCGCGCTCTTCGCCCGGTCCGCGGTCAGCGTTTCATCCAGACAAAATTCCCTGGCCGGCGTCCACATTACCGCGGCCAGCCGCGCCGCCCGCAGCTGCGTCACACTGATAAAGCTGCAGAGCAGCAATAGATTTCCTATGGCAAGACCCGTCAACGCTCTCTTATACATGACACTCCTTCCTCTCCTCCTGCTCCTGATTTGCCCGTCCACGGATGGGCCCATATAAATAATATATGAGGATGTCCCAAAAAATATTTCTGAAACGGTTTGAAACGGCTTCCCGGGGATTTCCGAATTGATAAAAGCGCGGGAAAATGCTATACTGATAGCAGTCAAACAACCGCATGAGGAAGAGATACACATAAAGGAGAAATACACATGAGGGAGAAATACACATGAACCGACCGGCTTCCCATAAGCATTACGAGGGCGCTTTCCCTGCCGTGAAAAAAGACGGGCAGGTCTATTTCCGCGCGTCCTTAACCTACCGCCGCAAGCATATCAGCCTGGGCAGCTTTTCCACGCCGGAACAGGCGCATCTCGCCTACCGGGAGGGCCGCAGGCTCCTGGGCGATCCCGCCGTCTCCCTGCTCCTCTATTCCCCGGACTCCCCCCTCGCCTTTGAAAAATGGGTGTCCCTCATCAACTTCCGGGACAACGGCATTTACTTCGGCAACCCCATCTACATGGGACAGCGTCTCTTTTATTACTACCTGTCCCCCAGCCGCATCCTGAAGTTTGACCTGGACGACCTCTTTTATTATTCCTCCCACAAGATCATGCGAAGGGGCGGCCACTATTTCGTGGCGGACTACGGGATGCAGGTGAACATCGCCTCTCGCTACGGCATCAAAAACTATGCGGTGGAGGGGGTGGACTATCGGTTCATCAACGGCGACAACACGGATTTCCGCCGGGAAAACCTGGAGATCTGGAATATCTACCACGGCGTCCGCCGGGTGCAGAAGCAGGGAAAGGTCCTCTACACCGCCCGCATCCATGTGCGGAGCAGCTACACGATCGGGACCTACGCCACGGAGCTGGAGGCCGCCATCGCCTACAACAAGGCCATCGATCTGCTCCTGAAAAAAGGCGTGCAGAAAAAATACACCCCCAATTACATTGAGGGTGTATCCCCAAGCACCTACGCGGAGATCTATTCCTCCCTGAAGATCTCTCCAAGGATCGCAGACTTCCGCCTTCCCTGACAAGGCTGCCGCGCTCTTTCCCCGGCGCCGCCCCTGTCCTGTCTCTGGCACTTCCCTTTTTATTTTTCGGAATAATCGATAAAGCTGATGTTCAGCCTGGCATAACCTGCGATCCCGTCCACGGCAGCGTCATCCTTGTACTGCCACATGGAGAAGCGGTAGGGATAATCCGGAATATCGGCGATCTGTGACAGCCACACATCATAGGAGGTCAGCTTGGACAGATCGATCTCCTTGATCAGCCATTCCTTGTTTCCGTACAGGACCCCCATATAGCCCGCCGCCTGGATCGTATCCAGGAAAGCCTTGGCGATCTTCGTTTTCTCCGTCCTGCTCAGGACGTCGATCCGCGCGGTATCGTTTGGCACCAGCTCCATGTCGAAGGCGATCGGATAGTCGATGGCATAATCCCCGATGTTCTCCAGCACCATGTTGGCCTCCTCCACCGCCTCCTCCTCCGTGACCGCCTGGGAAGAAAAGTACAGGCCGATCCGCAGTCCGGCATCGCTGGCGCGCTTCAGATTGTCGTAGAAAAAGTCATCCAGCGTCAGCTGGCCCGTCCCGTATCCCCGGGCCCCCACGCGGATCATCACAAAGTCGATGCCGTCCTTCTTCACCTTCACGAAATCGATGTAATCCTGATACTTTGAGACATCCACACCCACAAAGGAGACCTGTTTGCCGTCCACATAATATTTCATCCGGTCCGACTGGCACACCAGCTTGGTGAAATCATAGTCATTCTTCGGCAGATAGGGACTGATCAGAACCCACTCTTCCTTCCCGTCGGCGTACTGCACCAGGGTATGCTTTCCGTCGGCAGAAGGGTCGGCCGAGGCGGTCTCCGCCGGCTTTTCCGGCTCTGCGGGAACACTCTCCTCCACGGTCTCTTCCGCACTCTCCGTTGGATATTTATCCCAAAAATCCAGATCCTCCGGGGAGAGCACTCCCACCGTAGGCATGGGGGCCTCGTCGGCATCCGCTTCGCCCAAAAGCGGCGTATCCTCCGTCCCTATCGGCTGCGGGGGCCGGTCCGCTCCGCCGCCGTTTGCCGTTTCCTTCCGCCCGTTCATCAAAAGGACTACCACCAGGATCGCGCCCACAAACAGCGTCACCGCCACGATGGCGGAAACAAGCGTGGGGGTGATGCTGGGGCGCTCCTCAAAATCATCCGGTAACCGCACGTCTCTTCCTCCTTACGTTCTCACGATCGCCTTTTTGGGGCACTTTTCGGCACACGCTCCGCAGCCGCTGCACCGTTCCTGGTCGATCACCGCGTGGAAATCCACGATCTTCACCGCTTCCCGGGGACAGACCTTCGCACAGATCCCGCAGCCGATGCAGCCGCTCTGACAGGCCTTCATGGTGACCGGCCCCTTGTCCGTGGACTGGCACGCCACCGCCACCCTGTCTCCGTAAGGGATCAGGGAGATCAGGTGCCTGGGACAGCTCTCCACGCACTTCCCGCAGGCCCTGCACTTGTCCCGGTCTACCTTCGCCACCCCTCTCTCCACCCGGATGGCGTCGAAGGGACAGGCCCGGACACAGGTCCCAAAGCCCAGACAGCCGCTGCTGCACGCCTTCGGGCCCCCGTTTGGCACGAAGTCCATCATCCGGCAGTCCTCCGCCCCATAATAATCATAATTCGTGCCGGCCCTGTCACAGTCGCCCTGACAGTGGACAAACGCGGTTTTCCGCACGGAGGAGCCGGCCTCCACGCCCATGATCTCCGCGATCCTGCGTCCCACCTCTTCCCCGCCCACGGGACAGGCGTCCACAGCCGCCTCTCCCCCGGCGATGGCCGCCGCCAGCCCGGAACATCCCGCAAAGCCGCAGCCGCCGCAGTTATTGCCCGGAAGCGCTTCCAGAACCGCCGCTTCCCGCTCGTCCGTCTCCACCCGAAAGCGCAGACCGGCTGCTCCCAGAAAGACTCCCACCAAAATGCCGACCGTCCCCACAACGGCCGCAGCCGTCAAAATCCCCGCTATACTCATCGCCGCGCCTCCCTACATCAATCCTGAAAAACCGCTGAAGGCAATCGCCATCAGCCCCGCCGTCAAAAGCACGATCGGCATCCCCTGAAACGCCTCCGGGATGTCATTGTACTGCATCTTTTCGCGCAGACCCGCCAGGATCACGATCGCAACGGTAAATCCCACCGCGGTGGCAAAGCCGTTCACCACGCCCGTGAGGATCCCGTACTCCTCCTGCACATTGTTGAGCGCCACCCCCAGCACCGCGCAGTTGGTGGTGATCAGCGGCAGATACACCCCCAGCGCCTGATAGAGCGAGGGGATCACCTTTTTCAGAAACAGCTCCACAAACTGCACCAGCGCGGCGATCACCAGGATAAAGACGATGGTGTCCAGATATTCCAGCCCCAGGCGACACAGCAGAAACCGATGGATCCCTCCCGCCACCGCGCTGGCCAGCGTGATGACAAAGATGACCGCGGTTCCCATCCCGGCAGCCGTCCGGACCCTCCGGGACACGCCCAGGAAAGGACAGAGCCCCAGAAACTGGCTCAACACCACATTACTGACCAGAGAAGATCCGATAAACAAAAGAAGCAGTTCCCGCACATGTTCCATCTATCTTCCCTCCTTATCCAGATCCACCACCGTCATGTCAGGAGCCTCCGTCCGTTCCGACAGCATCAGGATCTCGTCCTTTTCCGCAGCCCCTCCAAGGGAGCTTCTGCCGCAGCCGCCCTCCAGGCAGCCTCCGCATCCCTCCCCACAGCTCGGACGGGCCGCCTTCCCGGAAGGCCTGCCCCGCTTCGCCGCCCGGATCCTGACCGCGTTCTGGGCCGCCGTCA
>CANPWJ010000036.1 GCA_947584035.1 uncultured Acetatifactor sp.
AAATACGTGAGCATGACCAATATCGGGGAGAACTCCTACGGCATCATCATGGCCACGGAGATCATCGGCCTGTCCCACGCGGAGCGCAAGATCGTGGCGAATGTGGTCCGTTTCAATCACAGTCCCTTTATCTACTACGGCCAGCAGAAACGAAGGGATGCGGGGCTGGAGCGGGAGGACTATCTCACGGTGGCCAAACTGACCGCCATCCTGCGCCTGGCCAACAGTCTGGACCGCAGCCACAAGCAGAAGCTGAAGGGCGTCAAGGCCCTGCTTCGGGAGCAGGAGCTGGTCCTCACCGTGGAGACGCTGGAGGATATCACGCTGGAGCGAGTCGGCTTCGAGACCAGCTCCCGCTTCTTTGAGGAAGTGTTCAGCGTTCGTCCTACACTAAAGCAGAAGAAGGTATTTTAAAGATCGTCTGAAACGGGACGGCGGAGACCGCCGGAGAAAAGGACCGTTTGGCGACAGAGACAGATCAGGGGTGAAGAACATGGGAGAGACGGATTACAGGAGCCCGGCGCTCTATACGAACCGGGAGCTCAGCTGGGTACAGTTTGACCACAGAGTTTTGAACGAGGCGAGGGACAAGAGCATCCCTCTGTTTGAGCGGCTGAAATTTTTGAGCATCGTCTCCTCCAATCTGGACGAATTTTTTATGATCCGGGTCGCTTCCCTGAAGGATATGGAGAACGCCGGATATGAGAAGCCGGATATCTCCGGCATGACCCCGCAGAAGCAGCTGAAGGAGCTGGAGATCGCCATTCACAGCCTGGTGGATGTCCAGTATTCCACCTACAACCGCTCCCTGGTGCCGCAGCTGGAAAAGAGCGGCCTGCACATGATCCGGAACCATGAGGATCTGACCGGGGAGGAGGCGGAATACCTGGATCGGTATTTCCTGGAAAATGTTTACCCGGTGCTCACTCCCATGGCGGTGGATTCCTCCCGGCCCTTTCCGCTGATCCGCAACAAGACCCTGAACATCGGGGCCATGGTCTGCAAGAAGGAGGGGAACAAGGAACTGGAATTTGCCACGGTCCAGGTGCCGGGCGTGCTGAATCGGGTTGTGGAGCTTCCCTCGGACGGCACCCGCCGGAAGGTGATCCTTCTGGAGGAGATCATCGAACGGAATATGGATAAGCTGTTCCTCAATTATGATATCGTCTGCGCGCATCCCTACCGGATCATGCGGAACGCGGATCTGACCATCGAGGAGGATGAGGCGGCGGATCTTCTGAAGGAGATCGAGCGGCAGATCAAGAAGAGACAGCGGGGCGAGGCCATCCGTCTGGAGGTGGAGGACGGCATGGACAAAAGGCTCCTGAAGTTTTTGAAGAAGGAGCTGAAGGTGGGAGAGTCCCAGATCTATCCCATCGACGGCCCCATCGACCTGACGGTGCTGATGAGGCTGTACGGCCTGGAGGGATTTGAGCGCCTGAAGGGCAAAAAATACGTTCCCCAGCCCGTGCCGGAGCTTCCGCCGGAGTGCGATATTTTTGAGCGGATCCGGAAGGGGGATATCCTGGTGCACCATCCCTATCAGACCTTTGAGCCGGTGGTGGACTTTATCCGGCAGGCGGCGGGCGATCCGGAGGTTCTGGCCATCAAACAGACGCTCTACCGCGTCAGCGGCCATTCGCCCATTATCGCCGCCCTGGCCCAGGCCGCGGAGAACGGCAAGCAGGTGACGGTCCTGGTGGAGCTGAAGGCCCGGTTTGACGAGGAGAATAATATCGTGTGGGCCAGGATGCTGGAAAAAGCCGGCTGCCATGTGATCTACGGGCTGGTGGGCCTAAAGACGCACAGCAAGATCACGCTGGTGGTGCGCCGGGAGGAGGACGGCATCCGCAGATATGTCCATCTGGGCACCGGCAACTACAACGACGCCACGGCCAAGCTCTACTCGGATGTGGGGCTCTTTACCTGCGCGGAAAACATCGGGGAGGACGCGACCGCCGTATTTAACATGCTTTCCGGGTATTCGGAACCGGTATTCTGGAACAAGCTTTCCCTGGCGCCGCTTTGGCTGAAGGATAAGTTTCTGGAGCTGATCGGGCGGGAGAAGCGCTACGCCCAGGAGGGGCGCACCGCCAGGATCATCGCCAAGATGAATTCCCTGTGTGACCCGGATATTATCGCGGCGCTCTATGAGGCCAGCGCCGCCGGGGTACAGATCGACCTGATCGTGCGCGGCATCTGCTGTCTGAAGGTGGGGATACCGGGAGTCAGCGACCATATCACGGTGCGCTCCATTGTGGGGAATTTTCTGGAGCACAGCAGGATCTTTTATTTTGAGAATGACGAGCACTACGAGATCTATTGCGGGAGCGCGGACTGGATGCCGCGCAATCTGGAGCGGCGGGTGGAGATCCTCTTTCCGGTGGAGCGGCCCGAGCTGAAGGCGGAGCTGCTCCACATCCTGAAGAGCCAGCTCAGGGACACGGTGAAGGCCTCCGTGCTCCAGCCGGACGGCACCTACGAGAAGGTGGACAAGAGAGGGCGGGAGGTGTTTGACTCCCAGAAGGCGTTCTGTGAGGAGGCCGCGGAGAAGGCCAGAGTCCTGCTGGAGGAAAATGACCGGGGCAGCCGGGTGTTTATCCCGGAAACCGGAGCGAGGGGGAATCTCACATGAGGATCGTTCTGGCATCCGCGTCTCCCAGAAGAAGAGAGCTGTTAGCGCAGATCGGCCTGGCGTTCGAGGTGCGGGTCAGTGAGGTGGAAGAGCGGATCTCTACGGCGGTTCCGCGCCTTTTGGTGCAGGAGCTGGCCAAGCAGAAGGCGGAGGCGGTCTTTCGGAGCCTGGAGGAGCCGGGGGAGGTTCTGGTCATCGGGGCGGATACGGTGGTGTCCTGCGACGACAGGATCCTGGGGAAACCTTCGGGGCCGGAGCAGGCGCGGGAGATGCTGTCCCTGCTCCAGGGCCGGAGCCACCGGGTGTACACGGGGGTGTCCCTGCTGTATCGGCCGGACGGAGCGAGCTGTGCGAAGGATCCGGCGGACGATATGGACGGCCCGGCGGAGGGAGCGGACAGTGTGGGCTGTGGGAAGGATCCGGTAGGCAGTTCGGACAGCCCGGCGGAGGGAGCGATCCGGGAAGTGTGCTTTGCCGAGGCGGCGGACGTGTCCTTTTTTCCCATGACGGCGGAGGAGATCGACGCCTATGTGGACACGGGTGATCCGCTGGACAAGGCCGGGGCCTATGGGATCCAAGGGCTGTGCGCCCGCTATATCAGCGGGATCCAGGGAGACTATAACTGCGTGGTGGGGCTTCCGGTGGGAAGGCTCTATCAGGAGATGAAACGGCTCCTGCAAAAGGGTACCGAAAAATGAGGATACGGTTTTTGTTTTTTCTGCGAAAAAGGGAAAAGCAGATTGTACTTCCTGTCGAATTGTGATAATATTTATCTGGGACTGCCAAGATGGTAGGCGGTTAGCCCTCTTCGGAGGGACTGTGTTCTACACTCCGTTTCGGTCGGCGCAAAACCTGCGTCCACCGGACGCAGTGCGCCCTTCCGATTACATGGAAACCCGTAAGGGAATCTGGGAAAGGAGGGCTGAGCCATATGGATATTTTGGGACTGATTGCGGTGCTGAGCTTCGGCTTGACCTGCTTTGGAATCGGATACTCTTTTGGTAAAGATAGTAACAAGACACAGAAATAGCCGCCCCGGTCTGCAAACTGAGCGGCTTTTCTGAAAGCTAATTTGTTTCGGGCTAACCGTCTATCGGCAGCTCCTGTGGGGCATCTGTTAGCGCAGATGTCCTTCTTTACGTTTAATATACCACAATCTCCGGATCGCCGCAAGCATTTTTCAGTGAAAAAAGAAGTTTCGGTGCCGGCGGAAAAAATATTAAAACTTTCGGATGCCTATATTGCAAAGACGGATGATGCCATGCTAGAATTAAAAGTAAAGATGATCAATATCAATCTCCCGGTGGGGCACAGAGTGTTGTGGGACTGTATGCCGCTGTATGAGTATTCCTGGTTTATCGACCGAGTGAGGATGTATGGGAAAGAAGGGATGAACCGGGACCAGTCCGTGACTTTGGCCATCCGAGACAGCATCCGGGAGGGAATCTTTGCGGATTTTGTGAAGGAGCACGGAACGGAGGTAGAGAACATGCTGTTTACGCAGTTCAATATGGACGACGCTCTGGCGGTGCGGTATGAGGAGGGCGTTGAGGACGGGATCGAACGGGGCATCGAGCAGGGAGAACGTCGGCTTTTGATCCGCTTGGTCTGCGGCAAGCTGCAGAAGGGAGAGAGCCCGGAGAAGATCGCGGAGGACCTTTTGGCCGACCGGGAGGAGATCGCACGGATCTGCGAAGCCTACAGGGAGTGCGGCCCGGAGGAGGCTGCGGTCTGTGAACGGCTGGCGGGACAGGATGAGACGGACCCCATCGCTCCCTGACCGGATCCTGAAAGACCGAAAAAGTGAGAACATGGTCTTGACGGCAGAGAGGATACTGGTTACTATACAGTTAGCGGTACCGCCTGAGGGGGCAGGGCCGAAAACGGCAGGAGGTGAGTGTTATGCGCGAATATGACGACGCGGTGCTGGAATGTTTTCTGGAGAACCAGTCCCAGCTTTTTCCGGAGCCGGTAGCGGAGACCCTGGAGGAAGCGGAAAACTTTTTGGAGGAATGTATGGCGGTCGTAGTGGACTCCGTGGAGGAAGTGATCGACTATTTTGAGGATGAGGGCATTGATGTGGCGGGGGCCATGGACGACGAGATCCTGGAAGCGGACGAGGTGTTCGATGTGGGAGACGGAAGATATCTGATCGTGGAGGGTTAAATGACGGAAAATTCGACCTCCCCGTCGGAACGGGGAAAAAATAAAATCTGGGGGCGGATCGGCTGGACGGGGATGGCAATCCTGCCCGGCCTGGTCAGCCTGGTGGTGCAGATCCTGGTGGCCTTTGCGGTCATCCTGCTGGTCGCTGTGATGGCTGCCGTGAAAGGGGGATTATCCGGGGTGACGGATCCCTCCCTTCTGACGGAGCAGATCGTGAATGCCGGTATGAACAGCATGGGCCTGATCGTGCTGTTGTATCAGGTTTTTGGACTGCTCCTATTTGGTTTGTGGTATTATTTTGGGTGCGGCCGCCCCAGGCCGGGAAAGATCCGGCGGGTCTTTTCGGGGAGAGCCTTCCCGGTGACCGTATTGGTGGGCGTGTTTATGTGCATTGGCGCGACCGCCTTTCTGTCCGCTGCCCAGTACGTGGCGCCCAATGTGGTGGAGCAGTATGAGGAGCTGGTGGAGATGGCCGGGTTGGGGACCGATCTGTGGGCCATTCTCGCCAGCGTGATCATCGCGCCCGTGGGAGAGGAGATCCTTTGCAGAGGGATCACCTTTCATTACGCGCAGAAGGCGGTGGCGGACATGCAAAACCGCAGAGCGGCGTTTTGGATCGCCAATGGGATGCAGGCCCTGATGTTCGGCATCATCCATGGAAATCTGATCCAGGGGACGTATGCCTTTGCCCTGGGTCTTGGGCTGGGCTGGCTCCGGTGGCGGTACCGCAGCCTGTACCCCTCCATGCTGGCGCACTTTGTGGTGAATTTTTCCTCCACGTTCTGGCTGGGCTATCTGTTTTATGTCCTCCCGGAATCCCTTCCCGTCTACGTGCTGGTGATGCTGATCAGCGTCGGATGCGTGTGCGCGCTCATCCGGTGGGACAGGGCGGAAGCATAAGCATCCTTCATCCGCGGCAGTCAGGGGGCGGTTCGGTGGCCGTCTCCTTGCAGTCCGTGCGGTCCAGCAGATAATCGACGCTCACGTGGTGATAGTCCGCCAGCTTGACCAGGATATCGGTGGGAATGCTGCGGGAGTCGTTTTCATAGTGGGAGTAAGCACGCTGAGAAATATGGAGATAGGAGCTGAGCTCCTGCTGGGTCAGATCCGCGTCCTCGCGCAGATTCCGGATTCTTTTGTAGATCAATGGCAATTTCCCTTCTCTTTTTGAAACGCTGTAAGGAATCAAGAACTACCTATTATTATATGGAGCCTAAAATTTTCTATTGACTTTTAGCCCATATTGGGCTAAAGTGCTTATAAGGCATGTGCCCAGAAATGTTATAAATAGGTTGACAAAGTATCCGGGGGGGTATAAACTGTATCCGAGAGTTTTTTGAAAAAGGCGTTTCCTTTTTCTTTGTCGGCAGGCAGGGCACGGTCAGGATAGTGCGCCAATGCGTCAATGCGGTCAGGACAGTTTTTTACAGACCGGTTGACAAAGCTCCGGGGGGGTATATACTACCTCTGAGAAGTATTGAGAAGTAATAGGAAGCAATCTCGCTGGAAAAATCTTTCTGTGGAATTTGGGAAGAGACTCTTGTATGATGTAAGAAGAGAAACGATTATAGGGTAACAAAATAACAAAAAACTCCGGAGAAGGATGCAAGGCAGGGAACAAAGCATGGAACCTGAAAATAAGAAAAACAAAAGAGAAGGATATAGAGGTGGAGAAACGGGACAGGACGGACGGACGAAGCCGAAGGCCCAGCGCTGGAGGATCGTCCTGCTTGTTGTGTTTCTCTGCGGCGCCGTGATCGCGGGAACCGTATGGGCGGTGCAGAGTGTTCAGAAGCACCGGGCCGAGGCGGCTTTAAGGGAGCTGGCGGCGGGAACGGAGCTGTCCGGGGAGGGGCAGACGCCGCCGGACGAGACGCTCTCCGGGGCAGAAATGGACACAGAGACGGCGCAGGAGCCGGTGGATCCCATCGAACAGCTGCGGGAGGCCGGCGTGCCCATCCCGGACAAGGAAGTGGATCTGGACGCCCTGCGGGCCGAGGTGAATGAGGACATATATGCCTGGATCTACCTTCCGGACAGCCAGATCGACTATCCGGTACTGCAGCATCCCACGGACAATACGTATTATCTGAATTACAACCTGGACGGGAGCAAGGGCTATCCCGGGTGCATCTATACGGAAAACTACAACGCCAAGGACTTTTCGGATCCCAACACGGTCCTGTACGGGCACAACATGAAAAACGGGAGCATGTTCGCGGGGCTCCACAAGTTTGAGGACAGCGAATACTTCGAGGCCCATCCTTATGTGTACATCTACACGGACGAGGGGCTTTTGGCCTATGAGATCTTCGCCGCCCACGAGGCGGGGAACGAGCACATCCTGTTCAGCACCGATTTTACGGATGAGCGGGAGTATGAGAATTATCTGAATGGGATTTTCCAATCCCGGGGCATGAATGACAACTTCCGGACGGAGCTGGAGGTCGGCACGGACGACCGGATCCTGACGCTGTCCACCTGCGTGGCTGGGCAGTCCTCCAAGCGCTATCTGGTGCAGGGGGTACTGTTAAATGAAGATTAGCCTGAAGGTCTGCAGGATCATTGTGGGGGTCATGCTGACGGCCGCCGGGCTGATCTTTGTGGGCGCCATGATCTTTCTGGTGCTGCAGCTGTCCGGCAAAAGCAGCCTGACGGCCAGGGGCGAGGAACAGGTCCCGCTGCTGGCCCAGTCCTCCCTGGCGGAGAAAGCCCCCCAGGAGGACAACTGGGAGGAGGGGGATGTGCGCTATCAGGGCGTACATTACCGCTACAACCGGGACATCCTGACCTTTCTCTTCCTGGGCATCGACAAGGAGGAGAAGGTAAAGCGGGTGGAGAGCGGGACCGACGGCGGGCAGTCGGACGCCATCTTCCTGCTGGTGCTGGATCCCCATAAGGAAAAAATGTCCGTCATCGGTATAAACCGTGACACCATGACGGACATTGACGTATATAATTGGATGGGAGATTACTTAAATACAACAACCGGTCAGCTCTGTCTCCAGCATGGGTACGGGGACGGGGCCGAGCTGAGCTGCGAGCGCAGCGAGAAGGCGGTGTCCAACCTCTTCTACGGGCTGCCCATCGACGGCTACTGCTCCATCAACATGGGCGCCATCCCGCTGTTAAACGACGCGGTGGGCGGCGTGGAGCTGACGGCCCTGGAGGATGTGCCCAGGACCAACATCAAGAAGGGACAGACCATCCTCCTGAAGGGACAGACCGCCTATGCGTACCTGCACAACCGGGACACCCGGGTGGATGAGAGTGCCCGGATGCGCCTGGAGAGGCAGAAGCAGTACCTGACCGCCTACGCGGCCACGGCTATAGAAGCCCTGAAGGAGGATCTGACCCTTCCGGTGACTCTCTACAATATCCTGCAGAAGTACATGGTCACGGACATCACCCTGCCGGAGATCGTGAGCCTGGCCACCCAGGTGTCCGGCTATACCTTCTCCGGGGAGGACATGTATTCCCTGGAGGGGGAGACAAGACAGGTGGGGGAGCACGAGGGGTTCTACCCGGATGAGACGGCGCTCTATGAGCTGATCCTGCACCTCTTCTATGAGGAGGTGGAGGAGGGCGCGTCCCGGAACGCGCCCCGCTAGATAAGGTATCCTGCCGCAAGGCTTGATATAACCACATGATTATGAGGAAAGGAGGAAACAACAAAGTATGAAAAAATTATCTAGTATGATTGCCCTTGGCTTGGCTCTGTCCATGCTGATGGGCATGACTGCATTTGCCGCAGGGACTTCCGAGACAACGAATGATGGTTTTGAGTCCGGAACAAAGGAAGTTACCATATCAGAAGTACCTGAAACAATAACGAATGCAGTTGTTAATCAGGCAGCGGAGGCTTCAAAGCAGAAGGGTGTGAATGCAGAGGGCGCTGTTACGCCGGTGGCTAAATTTGAGATCGACCTGGTAGCTGGTCAGCAGAATCCCGGTACGGTAGTCGTGAAGGATACCGCAACCAAGATTACTCTGACTCAGGAAGAAAAGAATAACCGCTGGACGCTGAAGGCGCTGCACTTGGATGACAAGGGCAATGTCCTGCATGTCTGCAATGTCACTCTGAACAGTGACGGCACCATCAGCATTGATGTCAGTGCACTCGGCAACAACTTCTCCCCCTTCGTTATTGTGAAGTACCAGGAGAAGGAAGATGACGATGATGAGCCTGAACCCGCTGCTGAGACTGCAGCAGCACCGGGCACTCCCGTGTCCCCCAAGACCGGCGAGACCCTTCCGGTAGCTCCCATCATGGCAGTGATCTGCCTGGCTGGAGCAGCTGTATGTGCAAAGAAGGTTCGTTTCAACCGGTAAGCAAAGACACAAAGAACTTTGATTGATCATGCATGATTGATCGACGGGAAACCGTAACGACGTAAAAAAAACAATTTCCTGACATGTGGTTGCTTTGCCATCCCCGGGCTTCCGGGGATGGAGAGCATAAAAAAATATCCTGAAAGTGTTGTAAAGCATTGTAAGAAAATGGCAAACATCGTTTTTCCCAGAGTACCAGAGCGATAAGACGAGGTGAAGCGTTGTGTACAAGAAGAGCTCCCAGGGCTGGCTCAAGCATCTGGATTTTATAGTGTTGGATCTGATATGCCTGTGCGCCGCCTATGTGCTGGCGTATGCGGTTCGGATGGGAAGCTTTTATTTTTGGAAGGAAGAGGCGTACCGAAGCCTGTTTATTGTGATATTGCTGAGCGAGATGGCGGTGACGATTCTGTCCAGCTCCTTCAAGAATGTCCTGAAGAGGGGCTATTATAAGGAGTTTACCAGGACGCTCAGGCATGTATGTCTGCTGGAGACGCTGGTGATCGTCTATCTCTTTACGATCCAGGAGAGCGTCAACTACTCCCGCGTCGTGGTTTATCTGCTGGGAGTCTTTTATTTCCTGTTCAGCTATCTTTCCCGGCAGCTGTGGAAGCAGCATCTGTGGAAAAGCCAGGGGAACCCGGGGAGAAGATCGCTCCTGATCGTCACCACGGGGCAGATGGCCCGGGAGGCGGCGGAGAATATCCGCGCGTACAATTATGAGAGATTCCGCCTGGCGGGGCTCGCGGTGTTGGACCGCGACCTGCGGGGAACGAAGATCGCCGATGTCCCGGTGATCGCCGGAAGGGAAGATGTGGCGGAGGGTGTCTGCCGGGGCTGGATCGACGAGGTGCTGATCTGTCTGCCGCAGAAGGATTCCTGTCCGGAGGAGCTGATGGATAAGTTCATGCAGATGGGTGTGGTGGTACACACCGTCCTGTTTCAGGCGTTTGCGGATAAGGGACAAAAGCAGCTGGTGGAGCGCATCGGCAACTATACGGTGCTTACCAGCAGCCTCAACTGTGCGACCCAGGCGCAGCAGTTCTTAAAGCGTCTGATGGATATTGTAGGCGGCCTGGTGGGAAGCCTGGTCACCTGTGTTTTGTTTTTGGGGATCGCCCCGGCGATCTTCCTGTTGTCGCCCGGCCCTGTCTTTTTCCGGCAGGAGAGAGTGGGGAAGAACGGCAAGCGTTTCTGGATGTACAAGTTCCGCAGCATGTATCCGGACGCGGAGGAGCGCAAGAAGGAGCTGATGGCGCAGAACCGCGTGGAGGACGGCCGGATGTTCAAGATGGAGGGGGATCCCAGGATCATCGGCAGCAAGGTGCTGCCGGACGGCACGGTGAAGAAGGGCTTTGGGAACTTTATCCGTGATTTCAGCCTGGATGAGTTTCCGCAGTTTTTCAACGTGCTGAAGGGGGATATGAGCCTGGTGGGGACCCGGCCGCCCACCGTGGACGAGTGGGAACGCTATGAGCTGCACCACCGGGCCCGGCTGGCGATCCGTCCCGGTATCACGGGACTCTGGCAGGTGAGCGGCCGCAGCGGCATCACGGACTTTGAGAAGGTGGTGGAGCTGGACACCCGCTACATTGAGGACTGGAGCATGGGGCTGGACTGCCGGATCCTGTTAAAGACCTTCAAGGCCGTGCTGGGGAAAAGCGGGGCCATGTAAGGAGGCGTAAGCTGCCCGGTTCAACCGGGGATCAGAAGCAGCAGCGCACAAAGCGCGGAAGTAAGGAGGATAAGCCGCCCGGCGAGGGCGGGAGCATGAGGAACGGGGAAAAACGTCAGAGATGTCCGGAGAAAGTCCGGCCATCCGGAAAGCAGGGAAGAATATGAGGCAGAAAGAACAAAAGCTGGATCGGATCATTGACGTTCATTGTCATATTTTGCCGGGGCTGGACGACGGCTCCCGGGATATGGAGGAAACCCTGGCCATGCTGGCGATCGCCCAGGAGTCCGGGATCACGGATATCGTGGCGACACCTCACTACAAGGCGGGCAGACGCTGTGCCGGGCCGGACTCCATAAGAAGGCGTGTGCGGGAGGTACAGGAGGCGGCTGAGGAACAGGGAATAGATATCGCTCTCTACCCGGGGAACGAGATCCTGTACTTCAGCGAGCTGGAAGAGGCGCTGGAGGAGGAAAAGCTGTGCACCCTGTGCGGCAGCTCCTATCTGCTGCTGGAGTTTTCTCCGGCGGAGATCTTCCGGACCGTGTACAACGCGGTGGACTGGCTGCTGGGGCTCGGCTATCTGCCGATCATCGCCCACGCGGAGCGGTACGATTGTGTGCGGAAGGATCTCAAAAATGTGGAGACTCTGCGGAACATGGGAGCGCAGATCCAGGTGAACGCGGCCAGCGTCACCGGCGGGGAAGGGCTTCAGGCCATGTGGTTTGTTCAGAAGCTCCTTGGCAGGGAGTTGGTGGATTATGTGGCGACGGACGCCCACCGATGCGGGGAGCGGACGCCGGAGCTGCGCAAATGCTGCCAGAAGCTGCTCCAAAAATATCGAAAAGAGTATGTGGATAAGATCTTTTGCGGGAACGCTCTGAAATGGATCCCACCACAGGACGCGAGAGGAAATGGATATGCAGGATAACAGATACGAAGAAGAAATCGAGATAGACCTGGTAGAGCTGTTTATGCAGCTGGTGCGGAGATGGTGGCTGATCGCCCTGAGTGCCATTGTGTTCGGCGCGGCCGGATTTCTGTGGACCAAATTCCAGGTTCCGGAGGAATACCGTTCCACCACGGAGCTCTTTATTATGAGCGGGAACGTGACCAAGGATTTTGCCTATCTCATCACCTCCCGGGATGTGCTGGAGGAGGTCGGAGCGGAGCTCGGAATGGGAGAGAGCTATGAGAGCCTGGCCGGAAAGGTGAGCGTGGAAACCCCGGATGGCACCCGCGTGATCGAGATCACCGTGACGGACAGCGATCCCGGCAGGGCGCAGACCATCGCCAACAAGGTGCGTGAGGTTGCGTCCGTACAGATCGTCAATGTGATGGCGCTGGAGCCGGAATCCATCAAGGTGGCGGGGCTGGCCAACTATCCTGCGGGACCCTCCGGGCCGGACATTCCCAAGCGGACGCTGATGTGCTTCCTGATCGGCGGCTTCCTGTGCTGCGGTGTTATCCTGGCGGTTTATCTGCTGGATGATTCCATCAAGACGCCGGAGGATGTGGAGAATTATCTGAAGCTGAGCACCCTGGGCATGATCCCGGAGAGAGAGGAAAAGGACAGGCAGAGGGACGGCAGAGCCGCGGAGAGCGGAGGACGCCGAAACGGGCTTCACAGTGAAAACGGCGGCAGAAACCGCGAGGAGGGAATCCTGGAGGAGATCTCTCTGGAAGAGGTCGGCGTATCGGCCAGAGGCGAGGAGGACAGGGTAAATGCAGGAAATCGAGCTGTACAGTGAGGAGATGGACTTCCGAACCAGGGAGGCATACAAGATACTGCGGACAAACATCGAGTTTTCCGGGAGTGATGTGCGGGTGATCTGCCTGACCAGCTGCACCCCCAACGAGGGAAAGAGCAGTACCGCCTTTGAGCTGGCCAAGAGCTTTGCGGAGAACGGCAAAAAGACGCTGCTCATTGACGCGGATCTGCGAAAGAGCGTTATGCGCAGACGGCACAAGCGGGGAAAGGTGCGCTACGGGCTCTCCAACTATCTGGTGGGCAAGAGCGAGCAGGGCGATGTCATCTGCGCCACCAATACCCGGAACCTGTACATGATCTTCTCGGGGCCGGTGCCGCCCAACCCCAGCGAGCTGTTGGGGAACCGCCGGTTTGAGGAGCTGATCGATGAC
>CANPWJ010000037.1 GCA_947584035.1 uncultured Acetatifactor sp.
CTCATCCATCTTGCGGTTGATAAAGACCTTCCGCTGGGAGATCGTCTCATACATCTCCCCCATCTGCGTGTACTGGATGGAGTTCCCCAGCATCCTGGCCTTCTTGGAGGTGGAGGAAAAGAGTCTGGCGTATGCCCGGTTGGACACGGTGTAGATGGCCACATCCCGGCTCTTCACCAGGGTCCCCAGCATCTCCGCCGCGTAGAACAGCACCTCCTCCGGATTGTACTGATCCAGCGCGGAGGTGATCCGGTAGATCTTGCCCACGCTGTCGCTCTGGTTGACGATCTGGGTCTCCAGAGCGTCCTTCACGCGCACATTACTGCTGTTGATATCCTGGATATCATCCAGCTGCTGGGCCAAAAATTCCTTCTCCTCCTCGTTCTCGTCCTGCATCTTCCGAATCTGATCCCGCATGTAGCCCACCACCAGGCCCAGGATGAACAGCTGGGCGATCCAGACGTAGGTGTTGGCATCCAGCATGACCTCAAAGCTGGAGCGGTTGTACATCTGCCGGAAGCAGTAGCCCGCCACGGCAAGCACCGCGGAGAAGGTGGCCTGCTGCTGTCCGTAGACAATGGCAAACAAAAGCACATACAAAAGATAAAAGTCCAGGTTGGCAAAATACTGGCTTCCCACGGAACGGTTGTTCAGCATGAAAAACGGCACGAAGGCCACCAGGTTCTCCGCAAAGGGAATCAGCGCCCGCAGGAACCACCAGGATTTCTCCAGGATCCGCTTCCACAGGGGAAGCTTGGCGTCCTCCCCGGTCAGAAAGACATAGCTGTATTTTTTCATCTGGGCGGCGATCTTTCCCACCACCGTCTTGACTTCACAGAAGAAGGGATTGCCGAACTCGCTGTCAAACAGGGCGTGGGACAGGACGATGCGGTTCTCCGCGTCGGACCCCTCCACCAGGATCTCCGAGGAATTCCCCATCTCCTCCTGCACGATCTCCGCCAGCTGCCGCTGGGTCATCTCCCTGGAGGAGGAGAGATTGTACAGGGGATACTTGTGCTCCTTGCACGCCACCACCCGGTAGATAAACTCGATGGCATCCGCCTCGTAGAGCAGGGAAAAGCGCTTGTTCTCCTCGATGGTGATGGTGCGCTTCTCCAGGGACTCCAGGCACATGCGCGTACAGATCTCCGTCACGTCCTTCCGCTCCTTGGGGATGCTGTAGAGGTGATCCAGGCGCAGCGTGACCACGTCCAGCTTCCGCACCTTGCGGTAGTTCTCACACATCTCCTCCGCCTGGGCCAGCGCCATCCCCTTGATGCCGGACGGCGAGATGGCTTCCTCCTCCCGGACGTCCTCCGGGTAGTGCTCCCCATAGACGCCCTGGGAGGAGAGATAGATAAAGCGCCCGTGGTTGCGCATGGCATAGCCCATCAGGATATTCATCAGGCAGGAGGCATACTTGACCGCCTCAGCCTCCTCGTCCTTCCAGCGGAAGTTCGTGTCATAGGCTCCCGCAAAGATCGTCGTATCCGGGTTGACGCTCTCAAAGATCTCGTTCAAGCTGCTGCAGTCATAGGTAAAATCATACCGCTCAAAGACCTTCTGATAGGGCTCCTTGCTGTACCTGCTCCCCGTGAGCAGATACACCCGGTGTCCCTCCTTTTTCAGTTTGATGATCAGGTTATTGATCAGGCTTCCGGCCCCGCCAATCAGCAATACATTCATTCCTTGTCTCCCCCATTGTACCCTTCAATCCCATATTCCGAAAGCTGCAAAAAAAACTGCTCCACGTCGGGCTCCACCATCTCTCTCCCGGTGCCATACTCGCCGCACAGGGCGCGTACGATCTCCTCACGGTCCAGCCCGCTCTCCGACATCTCCCAGATCCTGGCCCCCACCTCGTTCAACACAAGCGGACGACGGTAGGGCATCCCGGCCTGGCTCATATCCAGGAGCCAATATTTCCCGGCGGCATAACGCAGCTGATATTTCATCTTCTCTTCTCCCGGCGCACCGAACGCCATTCTGTTCACTGTACCATGTCTATTTTATCATAAACGCATATGTTTTTCAATATTTTGCACAATTTTCCATGCGATTTGAACAATTTTTTATCCCTTTTGCTTAATATGGTTTCCTATGATTTCGGAGATCTCATGGATGGCAATAAACGCGCTGGCATCCACCTCTTTGATCAGACGCTTCAGCTCATAAACCTCCAGACGGTTGAACACGCAGTAGACCACCTCCTTGCGGCCGCTGAGCAGCCCCTGCCCCTCCAGGATGGTCACGGTGCGCCCCATTCTCCGGTAGATCATATCCGCGATCCGCCGTCCGTCATCGGTGATGATCATGGCCGCCTTGGCCTGGTTCATCCCATTGTCCACAAAATCCAGCACCTTGGAGGTGATGTAATAGGTCAGCAGACTGTACATGGCCCGGTCAAACCCAAACAGGATCCCGGCTATGGAATAGATCACAATATTGAAGATCAGGACCGTCCGTCCCACCGGGAAGTCAAACTTGCGGTTTAACAGGATCGCCACGGTCTCCGTCCCGTCCAGGCAGCCCCCGAAGGAGATCACCAGGCCGACCCCGATCCCCAGCAGGATGCCTCCGAAGCAGACCGCCAGAAGGTATTCGTCCGTCATGTTCCGCAGAGGCGCAAACACCTCCAAAAACAGGGAGAACATGAGCATGGAGAAGGCCGCCTTGGCCAGGAACTTTTTCCCCAGGACCCGGTACCCCACCAGAAGGAAGGGGATATTCAGCCCCATCGTCAGCAGACTCAGGCGGATCTTGGTCAGGTTGTTCACCATAATGCCGATCCCCACCACGCCCCCGTCCAGGATCGTGCAGGGCACCAAAAATTCCTCGATGGCAAACGCTGCAACGGCGGAGCCCAGCGTCAGCATCCCGTATTCCCACAGCAGCCGGAGAAGCCCGCGGACCGCGCCGCCGCGCTTTTGTTCCGCCGCCTCCTGCGCCCCTCCCGCAGCGTTTGCTTCGCTTTCCGGGTTCCTCTCTCGCTCCGGTTCCCGCCCGCTTCCGGCTGGCCTTTCGCTTCCGGCTTGCCTCTCGCTTCCGGTCGGCCGCTGGTTCCCGTCTCTGATCTTGCTCTCCGCTGGCCTTTCGCCTCCGCCTGGCCGCTGGTTTCCGCCTCTATTCTCGCTTCCCCTCTTCTGATCCATTCCTGCCATGCACCGCTCCTCCTCTTCTTTCCGATCGATGATCTGTTTTCATTTTATCATGGGACGCCGGGGAAAACAACCTGGCCCGCGGGCAAAAGGACGCAGAAACGCTCTCCCAAATAAGACAAAAAAAGAGCCCTTCCACACGTTTCGACCGTGTAAAAAGGGCTCCCTCGCAAGCTCCTACAGGGTAAACTTCTTGACGTTCCCCTCCAGGGAATCGCTGATCTCCCCCAGCTTCCCGACTGCGCTGTCGCAGGCGTCCACCAGCTCGGAGAGCTGCATCATGGTAGCGGAAGTCTCCTGGGTGGAAGCGGCGTTCTCCTCGGAGATGGCCGCCAGGTTCTCCAGATTGCCATAGACCTCGTCCTTCGCCCGGTTGACATTCTCGATCTCTCCCGCGATGCTGTCCACCGCCGTGGCCACATGAGAGATCTCGGTGTTCAGATGTCCGAAAACGTCCCGGGTCTGGTTCAGCTTCTCGTACTGATTCTTCATCTCCTCCATCACATTGTTCATGGCCAGCACGCTGCTGTTGGACTTCTCGATGAGCTGGCGCACAATGATCTCGATCTGTTCCGCTGACTGTCCCGACTGCTCCGCCAGCTTACGCACCTCATCCGCAACTACGGCAAAGCCGCGGCCCTGCTCGCCGGCTCTCGCCGCCTCGATGGAGGCGTTGAGGGACAGAAGGTTGGTCTGCCCGGCGATGTCGGAGATCAGCGCCACCGCGTTCTGGATCTCCAGGGCGGACTGGTTGGTCTCGTCCGTCTGCCGCTGCACGGCCTCGATGGATTCCCGGGTGCTGGTGCTGATCTTTACCAGCTCCTCCAGCGTCTCGCTCACCACGCGGTTGGACTTTTCCATTCCCTCGGCCGTTCTCATCAGGGTCATCACATCCTGGGACGCCTTCTCCACCGCCGTCCCCATATGGCTCATCTGCCCGGAGACCTCCTGGGTCTCGTTCGCCTGGCTGGTCGCCCCGGTGGCGATCTCCTCCACCGCGATGTTGATATTGGAGATGGACTCGTTGATGGCCGCAAAGTTCTGCCGGATATCGTCGGAGAACTCCGTCAGGGTATCGGAGGAAAGGTGGAGATTATGTACAATGTCAACAAACTTGCTCATCAGGGAATCGATGGACCGGGCGATGTTCCCGACCTCGTCCCCCCGGGAGGTCATCCGGTCGCTGACCGCGAAGTTCAGCTTTCCTTCCGCAACCTCATTCAGGTTGGCCACGGAGGACTTGATGCTCCGCACGATGTTCCGCACGATGATAAACACAAGCACCAGCGAGGCGGCCGCGATCACCACCATGAACAGGGCGGTGGACCGCAGACGGGCGGCGTAGATCTGATGGGTATTCTTCACGGAGATCCCGGTAAAGAGGATAACCTCCTGCCCCTCCCCGTTGTCCGCGATCAGACGGTACGACCCGTAGTAGGGCTCACCTTCCACCGACACATTGTCGGAAAAATAATAGCCGGAGGATTTGATCTTCTGATAGACCGTATCCGACATCTGGGTCCCCAAGATGCGGTTCCCGTCCGAGCCGATGATGGTCGTCGCCCTCCGGGTATCCCCGTAGAACAGGGTGACCTCCACCCCCGAATTCTGCTGGAACCGATCAATCAGGGAGCTGTCCGCCGTCAGGTCAAGCGCTCCCCGGTAAAGCTCCTCCCCGTCCAGCGAAAACGCCTCCGTGTTCTCCATATCCAGCAGCTGCTCCACCGCGTAGTTGGAGGTTTTCAGATGATCCTCCTGGAGCCGGTCCGCCATCAGGGAGCCCACACTGTTGATCGAAATTACCGCGAAGCTTACCATCAGTAAGATCGGAAGCACCACACAGGACAGGATCTTCGTCGTCAGACTGAACTTTACTTTTTTCATTTGCTGTCACCCCTATTTTTCTTTTTCGATCCGTTTTTGAGTTTTTGATATACCTATCCAATATTTTACCCTTCCACAATACAGTTGTCAATAGCGCAGATCATCCTTTTCCCGGGTTTTCCCGGCCCTTTTCCCGCAGCAGCTTCCCCACCGTCCGCCGCACAGCCTTCATATCGATGGGCTTGGCCAGGTGCCCGTTCATCCCCGATTCCAGCGCGTCCCGCACGTCCTCGGCAAAGGTGTTGGCGGTCATCGCCACGATGGGGATGGTGGCCGCCTCCGGATGCCCGCTGGCGCGGATCCGCCTGGCGGCCTCGTAACCGTTCATCACAGGCATCTGCACATCCATCAGGATCATGTCGTAATAACCCGGACGGGAGGCTTCAAACATCGCAAGCGCCTCCTGGCCGTTTTGCGCAAGCTCGCACCTGGCGCCCTCCATGCCCAGCATTTCCGTCAGGATCTCCGCGTTCAGCTCATTGTCCTCCGCCGCCAAAAACAGCCTTCCCTCCAGCACTCCGTCCGTTTCACCGCCGGCTTCCTCCTCCCGGCAGGCTTCCGGCTCCGCCTCCTCCTGCCGGGGAAGACCGAAGGACAGCTCCACCGTAAAGGTGCTCCCCTGTCCCGGGCAGCTCTCCACCCGGATGATGCCGCCCATCAGATCCACCAGATTTTTGGTGATGGCCATTCCCAGCCCCGTCCCCTGTACCCTGTTGGTGGCAGAGCTGATCTCCCGGCTGAAGGGCGCAAAGATATGCTCCTGAAATTCTTCGCTCATTCCAATGCCGTTGTCCCGCACCACAAACCGCAGCTTCACGTACTGGGACTGGGGCGCGTCCTGGGGAAGCCCGCACACCAGAAATTCGATCGCACCGCCGTCCGGCGTATATTTCACCGCGTTGGACAGCAGATTCAGCAGGATCTGGTTCAGCCGGAGCTTATCTCCCAACAGCTGGGCCGGCGGATCGCCCTGTACCTGGATGTGGAAGCTCTGGCCCTTCGCCCGGGCCTGGGGCGCCATCAGGATATCCAGCTCCTCCAGAAGCTCCGCCAGCCGGAAGCGCTCCACATTCAGGGAGGTCTTGCCGCTCTCGATCTTGCTCATATCCAGCACATCGTTGACCAGCCCCAGCAGATGCCGGCTGGACGCCATGATCTTCCCGGTATACTCCCGCACCTTCTCCTCCCGGTCCGCGTCCTTCTCCAAAAGGGCCGTAAAGCCGATGATGGCGTTCATGGGCGTGCGGATATCGTGGGACATGTTCGAGAGGAAATTGCTCTTCGCCTCGTTGGCGCTCCTGGCCGCCTCCAGCGCCTCGGTCAGCTGCCGGTTCATCTGCCGCTCCTGGGTGCGGTCGGAGAGCACAATGATGTATTTCCGGATGTCCTGGATGCTCATATGATAGACGGTCATCCGGTACCAGCGGCGCTCCCCGGTGTTCTGGTGCATGTACTCACACTCCCAGTAGCGGCTTCCGTGCAGGGGGATCGCCTCCAGCTCCTCCCGGGGGATGACCACGTTGTAATCCACCGCGCACTTCTCCATCACCCGGATATCCTCCCGGGCCTCTCTGGCCGGGATCCCCAAAAGCCTCTCGATATTGGGGCTGATATAGTCCACTTTCTCCCGCTCCGTGTCCAGCATGATAAAAATATCGTCCACACTGTTGGACAGCACGTCAAACATGGACTCCCGATACTGCAGCTCCGTCCTGCTCCTGTGGCTCAGTCTGCGGCTGCGCAGGAGGATGGGGGAGACCACCAGCGCGCCGATCAGAAGAAAGAGGACGATCAGCACCGCCATCGTGGTTTTCTGAACGGACAAAAAACCGGCGCTGACCGCGCTCTGGGGAACCACGCTCAGCAGGAAGTAATCCTGATAGCCCACCGGCTGATACAGCACACAGTGACTGACGCCCCCGATCCTGCAGGATACCAGCCCGGAGATCCCGTTCATCCAGTCGTCCCGGATCCGCGCCAGCCGCTCCTCCCCCAGGTCGGAGGCTCCCTGCAGATACAAAAAATAATTCTGGAATATGTTCCCTCCGGTCTGCGTGGAAAACAGCACCCTCCCATCGTTATGGATCACAAAGCATTTTGCCTCTCCGGAAAAGGCGTCCACATCCAGGGACGCCGCCATATCCGCGTTGGTATAGCTGATGGCGATGGCGTCAAAGCCTCTCCCCCGGTACTCCCCGTGCCGCACCGGCACCGCAAACACGGTGGCCGGCTGCCCGTCGGACAGGATCCCTCCCGCCATGACCGGCTGTCTCTGCCGCAGAAGCTCCTCCCAGGACTCCTCCGGTTCCATCCGCTCCTCCGTGCCGTCCAACGCCACACAGGCCCCGTCCTCCGTGAGGAAGTAGAACTCCGAAAACCCCCAGTACTTCTGCTTTTCCGTGATAAAATCCTCGATCTCTCCGTCCGCCGGCTCCCCGGTCAGGGCAAAAAAATCGCCCCAGCTGTCCAAAAGTCCCCAGTTCCGGTCCACAAAGGCCCCCAGCGAACGGTTGACCTGGCCGTAGATCTCCTGCAGATGTCCCGTGCTGTCCTCATAGATGCGCCGGGAGATAAACGTGAAATAGACGGCGCCTATCAGGACAGCCGCCGCTCCCACCGCACCCATCAGGCAGAACGGCAATCGTTTCCAAAACCATCTTCCCATGGTTCCCCCGCTCCTCTTGTATCTTCCGCGTCTCCCGCGTCAGTCGGCCTCCGCCTCAAACTCCAGGATCTCTCCGGAAAACGCATCTACCGTACAGCTATACTCTGTCCTGCCCTGGTAAAATTCCACCTCGTATTCCGCCCGGCCGTCCTCGTAGTCCAGCTCCGCCCGCAGGAGCGTCACATCCGTCTCCGCAAGCCCAGCGCGCTCCAGAGCGATCTCCCTGGCGCGGTCGGCGCCGATCTCGCCGGCCCCGGAGGCGGGTACACCGCCGCCCGGTGCGCCTGTCTGCCCGGTGGCAAGCGTCTCCGCCTTCTTTGCGCGCACCGTACCGTTGTCCGCGTCGATCTCGTAGTCATACTCCGTATCGGACGTATAAAATTCCAGATCGTATACCAGGATTCCGTCGTCCCGGTCCGTCTTTTCCCGGAAGAAGGTCACATCCGCCTCCGCAAGGCCCGCATCCGCCAGAGCCGCCGCTTTTGCCTCCTCCAGGGAGATCCCCGGGGTCTGCCCGGAATTCCCGGCCTGTCCGGCTGCTCCCGGCTGGCTGCCCGGCTCCTGCTGTCCGGTCGTCCCCGGCTGGCTGCCCGGCTCCTGCTGTCCGGTTGCTCCCGGCTGGCTGCCCGGCTCCTGTCCGGCTACTCCCGGCGGCAGGGTACTCCCGCCCTCTATATCCCGGGAGATCAGATCGCCGTCCTTTGCCTGGATCACATATTCGTATTCCCTGCCTCCGCTGTAGAAATCCACCTCATACACGAAGCGTCCGTCGTCGAACTCCAGCCGGGCGCGCAGCGCCGATACCTCCGACGGAGACAGGCCCGCGTCCGCCAGGGCCGCAGCCTCCGCTTCCTCCCCGCCGATCAGGCGGCTTTTCAAGACGGCTGTGCCGATCCCCGCCACAGCCGCCAGGAGGCAGACGATCAAGAGAACCACTCCTACGATCACTGTTTTGTTTTGCTTCATACCATGCTCTTCTTTCCCCGAAAACAGATCTTCCCCCCCTTATCCCTGCCGGTACGCCCAGTATTTGTTGAGCAGATAGTTCATGGGCACCGTGATCAGGAGATTGAGTACGGCCGCCAGCAGGTTCCCCAAAAAACGGGCGTCCAGACGCTCATACCCCCTCCCCACGAACCAATTTCCCACAGGCTCCATCCAGCGGCCAAGCTTTACGACCTCGATCCAGAACACCAACAGCGCCGCGCTTGCCAGGTAGCCCCACAGATAGGCCGCATAGGTCTTTAAAAGCACCTTCCACCAGACCCGGCTCTCGGCTCCCTCCCGGAACACATACCGGCTGCTCCAGTAATAGGCGTTCAGCACGCTCAGGGAAAACCCGATAAAGCTGGCGGGCAGATAGTGCACCTTCCAGAAAATCAGGATCGCGTAGACCCCCTCGCTGACCGCCGTGTTGGACACGCCGACCAGCGCAAATTTGACAATCTGCCAGATGTTTTTTTTCATGGCGTTTGAGGCTGTCCGGATGAACGGCGGTAAAAGCGCACATATCTGCCGTCCGTCGCCTCCGTATAGCCAAACTCCTTTTCCAGATATTGTAGGATCCAGCTGTCCTCCGCCTCCATCAGCTGCCCGTACCAGCAGTCCACCACGACCACATCCGGCGCCTTCTCCGGGTACAGCTCCCAGTAGGTCAGCAGACGCTCGTCGTAGCTGGTGGGATCCACAATGGAAAAGTGGCTCACGGACAGATTCCGGAACAGGTAAGGGGAGGTCCCGGATTCTCCCGGCCGGTTGGTGACGATCAGACAGGTTTCTCCCTCGTTCGTCTCCTCCATGAAATCCTCATACGTACAGTTGGCGATGTACGCCTGCATATAGTTGGTCAGGACGCCCGCCGCCGGGCCCTCCCGGATGATGCCGCCGATCCCCAGCACGGAATTGGTCTCCGTCTTTCCGGCGCGCAGGGTAAAGCCCTTTCCAAAAATCGAACAGAGGGCCAGGGAAAGCAGCAGGACATGGATCCACATCCGGCCCTCCTTTCCCTGGCGTTCCAGCGCGCAAACCAGGACCGCCGCGGCAAAGATCACCCCCAGCAGACCGTGCGGGATGGAGTAGACGATCCCCAGATCGCTCATGTAGATGACCACCAGAATACTGAGCGCTCCGCCCAGCAGACCGATGCACAGAGCTCCCCTCTGCGGGCCCGCGTACCGCCACACCGCAGCCGCCGCCAGCAGGACCACGAGCAGGTGGATCTGCGGCTCCTCATAGCCCTTTTGCAGGACCATCCAATAATACAGCTGTACCAGCTCGGCGGAAAGCACCAGCAATACGGCAAAAACCGGAGGGCTCCACCGGATCCCCTCCCCCGGCCCGCGCTTTCCGAAAAAGCGCAGCCCCAGCCAGAAAAGAAGCGCCAGCGCTCCGCTCACCAGAAGCAGCACGAGGAGCATCCGCAGATCCCGCGCCAGCGCTGCCGTCCGGTACTCCGCCGCCAGCGAAAGGTCGTGGGTCGGGTCGAATGCCAGGATATACCCCACGTTCCGCACAAACTCCTGCCAGGTTACGCCGGACAGGATCCTGCACAGCCAGACCGCCGCGCACAGCCCGCAGGTTCCCCCAAAGAGGGCACAGTCCGCCAGCGCCGGAACGATGAAACGTCCGCGGTTGCGCCGGGCCGCCCGCCCGGAGCGGAGGAAAATACACCCCAGGAAAAACGGGAACAGCAGCACACTGGAGGGATAGGAAAGCACCTCCAGCGCCATTCCAAGCCCCCCCGCCGCAAGCCAGAGTTTACGGACGCCCGGCCCCCCGCGCTTTGTCCCGCGGGCGCCGTCCCCCAGATCATAGTATTGCAGCAGGGAGAGGACGGCCACCGTAAAAAACCACAGCTGGAGGTTGGAAAACTCCGGCGTCTGGATGAGCTTCGGCACGATGTTGAAGTAGCATACGCCCAGCAGAAACGCCGCCTCCCCGCCCACCAGCCCCTTTAACACCCGGACAAGCCAGAGGGCAAGCGAAAGCTGGATCAGCGCGGTGGCACAGCGCAAAAAGAGAACCACTCCCGCCGTGCCTCCAGTAATGGCCGCAAAGATCCGCATCAGCCAGACACACAGAAAGGCGGAGGTCTGGTGGGGCTCCCACATGGTCCCAAACAGCGTGTCCCCCGACAGGTTCCGGTAGGCCATCACCACCTGGTACTCCTCGTCCATCGTATAGTCCACGAAAATAACCTTGACAGCGGCCAGGATGCTCCCCGCTATCAATACTGCTTTCCATCTTCTCCATGCGTTCTGTGACATGGCTGCTCTCCCGCCTCTTTGGTATCGATCGACTGTTCTGCGGTGTTTTCCGCACGCCTCGGCCGCTTCTCCTCATCGATGAGGAAGGGAGGCCGCGCGCGGGAAGCATCCAGCGTGCGCCACAGATACTCTCCCAGGATGCCCAGCATGGACAGGATCAGTCCGGAGGACAACAGGATCACGCACATCAGGGAAGCCCATCCCATAATGGGAACGCCCTTCGTAAAATACTCCGTCAGCACGCTGATCATCAGGATCACCGCAAACAGGTCGAATACCACGCCGATATAGGTCATAAAGCGGATGGGCACATAGGAAAAGCTCATCATGGAATCCAACACCAGCTTCAGCTTTTTGGCAAAGGTCCAGCGGGATTTCCCCTTCTCCCGGTCCCTCCGGTCAAAATAGACCTTGTCCGTCCGAAAGCCCGCCCAAAGGACCTGCAGCGTCAGACTGGAATTTTTTTCATCCAGGCGCTCCAACACCTCGATGACCTGACGGTCCAGCAGGTAACAGTCGCAGCCCCCCACGGGCATATTCTTATTTACAAATCGGCGCACCATCGCGTAATACAGATTGGCGAAGAAGATCTTCACCGCATTTTCATCCCGGGAACGCCGCACGGCAAGGACCACCTTATACCCCTTTTTCCAGCGCTCATACATTTCCAGGATCAGGGTGGAATCCTCCTGCAGGTCCGCCTGCTTGGTCACGGCGCAGTCCCCCGTGCAGACGCTGAGCCCGGCCAGCAGCGCCGCGTGTTCTCCAAAATTGCGCGACAGCTTTACCAGGCGCACATTTTCATCCATCTCCCGGATCTCATTCATCACCGCCCAGGAGCGGTCCCCGGATCCGTCATCCACAAACACCAGCTCATACGCACCGATGCTTCCCAGGATCTTTTGCTGCATGTCCCGGTACAGGTCCATCAGCGTGTCCTCGTTGTAATATACCGGAACCACTATGGATATCTTGCTCATCGTTCAATGCTCTCCTTTGATCTCCCGCAGGTACTCCTGATAGTCCCGGATATACTCGTTCCCGTCGTAATGCCGGCTGCAGAGCACCAGCAACACGGAATCCGGGGAGAAATCGTACATATCCTTCCAGACCATCGGGGACAGGTAAAGTCCCATGCCCGGGCGGTTCAATTCAATCACGGCGGTCTCCGTCCCGTTGTCTACGCGCACCTTGCTGCTTCCTCCCACGTTGACCATCAGAAATTCGGTCTCCCGGTTCGCGTGCTGCCCACGCACCACGGTATCGTCGGAACCGTAAATATAAAAGACCCGCTTGATGTCAAAGTGAATGTCCATCCCCTCCCCTTCGATCACCACAAGATTTCCCCGCTCATCGCCCAAATCTTTAAAATCGATCAGCTTATACTGTTCACTCAATCTCATCCTTCAACCCTCCGCGACTCTGCCGCCCGTCTCCGATGTAAGCTGCTTCCGGCCCAAGCTGCCTCCGCTCAAACGGTCTCCGGCAAACTGTTTCCGATGTAAGCTGCTTCCGCCAAAACTGCCCCGGCCCAAGCTGCTTCCGCTTAAAACGGTCTCCGACGCCCTTCCGGGGAAGCACTCCTTCCTCAGAACCGGTTGAGCGCCTCGATAACGTAGTCCTGCTCCTCTCTGGTCATCCCGTTATACATGGGGATGGACAGCACCGTATCCGCCAGATGCTCCGTGACCGGAAAGCTCCCCTTTCCGTGTCCCAGGAAGCGGTACGCCTCCGAAAGATGGGGTGGAATGGGATAGTGGATGATGGTGCCGATCTCCCGCTCGTTCAAATAGTCGATCAGTCTCTGCCGCTCCTCGCATCGTATCACGTACTGGTGCCAGACGCTGTC
>CANPWJ010000038.1 GCA_947584035.1 uncultured Acetatifactor sp.
TCCCGTCGCTGATCTGCGGCCAAAGAGCACCCTTCACCGCAGGGATCTCCTGCACCGTCTCTCCCTCCAGTGTGCAGACCGTCACCTTCCAGTCGCAGGAACCATCCCTAAGGTAATACGTCTCCTCATTATCCAAATACAGATAGGTTCCATCATAAGCTAGATACGGGGCATACCAGGTTTCCTCACTCCCCTCCCGGAGATGTTCTATCGTCCCGGTGGACAGGTCGCACCGATACAGCCCGTCTTTGTGCTTGGTATAATAGATGTCATCCTCCCCCACAATGGTATAACTGCCGATGTTGGCCTCCAGGACAGCCTCCACCTTCCCGGTGGACAGATCATACCGCATCAGGCGGCTCTCAAAGACACCGGTATGTATGCCCTCCAGTTCCTCCGGCGGCACATCCTCGAAGCCCCCTACCTCCTCAAAGGACATCTCCCGGGCAGACTCCAGGAAATACAGGAAGTGGCCCACCTGCTTTAGATCTCCCAACAAAACGCCGGTGTCCGGCGCTTCGTACAGGGTACTGCGCTCCTTTGTTTTCAAGTCGATCTTTTCCAGCTTGAGCGGCTCCTGATCCATATGGTCCCAGTCGTGGTATAGGAGATAGAGCGCATCGTCCGCAACCAGATAGTCATAGTCTGAACCCTGTGCGCTTATCGCGGGCTCGATAACTGCCAGTTCCTCATGCACGCTTCCATCCCGGCTCATCCGGTTCAGGGTGACCTGATAGGTTCCGCGATCGTCTTTCAGATAGTATACGTATCCGTCGCAGTAGGACAGCCCCAACGGCACCAGATTTCCTGCATAGGCATCGCAGGTCTCCAACACGGCCCCTTCCTCATCCACATGGCTGCACTCCGGCTTGCCGCACAGATAGATTTCCTCCCCGCTTTCCCGATCCACATAGGTCAGATAGTCATGGAAGCCAACTCCGTCATAATACCCCATGTAATAACCGTCCTCGCCCACCGCCATATCCCTGCGTCCCACAAAATATACGCTTTGCGGACAGACTAAACCGGTCTCCCACTGGGGCGTCCCGGCAGACTCCGCGCGTTCCGCCGATCCCGTCAAAGAGTCGCCGCTGTCCGCCGTATTGTCCCCCTGACCTCCGCAGCCCGTTAAGGCACACGCAGCCAGCAGCAAAAGCAAGGTGATTCTTCTTTTCATCGCAATCCTCCGAAATTCTGTTGTTTATACGCGTTTATTCTTTTCGAATCTCTTTTTACAAGAGAGGCGGCAAACGGTTCCCCGCTTGCCGCCTCCGTCAACCGTTACTGAGAACTTCAGATATACACGAGATTGAATTCAAACGACTGTATTATGTAGTCATTGTCAGTGTACCACTCAGCGGAAGAAATGTCAAGATACCCGGTAAAGCTTTAACAAAGCAATCTTCTGTTTATTTGTGCGGGCACGGGTGATTGGTCTGCGAGCTTATCACGCTCCCCAGCACCACATTTCCGCATTTACTGCATCTCTGCGCCCGATAGGTGGTGTAGATACAGCCTCCGTCGCTGAGCAGCTCGTGCTTCGCGTAGGTTCCGGACACGTAGGTATGATTACAGGAGGCATAGCTGCGAATCTCCTCCACCGGATAGATATTCCCCGCCTCATCCACAAACTGCTCGTCATAGAGCACCAGATCCGGCGCAATATAGAAGGGATCCTCCGTCCCGTCGGGGATAAAGACCATTTCATCCTCCAGAGCCCCTTCTACAAATTCTTCATAGTGTTCGCTGTCCCTGCTGATCCGGACGACCTGGACATCCGGATAGGCCAGCGCCGTCAGGGAATCAGCCAGAACCGCGCATACGATCATCGCGGCGGCTGCCGTAATGTTCGGTTTCTTTCCGTTTCCGATCTGCATAATGTGATCCAGCCGCTTTTCCATTTCGATTTCCGCCTTTTTCTTTTTGCTCTTTTCCGCAAAAAGGATCTGCGGTGTGCGTGTCTTTCCTTTGGCCCACAGGATGAGCATCCGCATATAGGCGTTTTTTTCTTCCTCCGTCCTGCCTTCCAGCACCTCTCTGTCACAGACGCCCTCGCGGACCCGCCGGATCTGCTTCCACAGGATCCAGGCCAGCGGGTTGAACCAGTGCAGTCCCAGGACGATCATTGTCAGAAAATTCCAGAGCATGTCCCACCGCCGGATGTGCACCAGCTCATGTCGAAGCAGAAGCTCGGTTTCCCACGGGCTCCCCGCACCGGAGCAGAAGATCACCGGGCGGAACAGCCCTGCGGTGAAGCTGACTCTCTCCAGACAGCAGCGGCGCAGCGTTACCCTGCGGCGGATGCGGTACTCCCTGCAAAGGGCGGGGAGCTGCTCCTGCTCCTCCCAGTCCACGGAACAGGGCGGGGCCATGAATAGCCTTTTATAGTACCCTGTGCGGAGTATCTGCCAGCCAAAGAAGAGCAGCGCCCCTCCCACCCATATGCCGACCACCAGCGCCCGGTTTTCCAGGATACGGTTGCAATAGTACGCTTCTCCGCCCCCGATCACCATAGTCGCCCTGTCCCGCCGCGTGTAAACCAGCCCGTCCGCTGCCCGGGCCATCCCCGTCCATAAGGACGGAAGGTACGCCAGCAGCGTCCGGTACAGTTCTTTGAGAAATACAAGCGGCACCAGATAGAATATCACGCACAGCTTTAAAAAGAGATATGCCGTCTTTTCATAATATTGGCCGGGAAAGAGGCCCTTCCAGATCAGGTAGCAGAGCACCAGAACGCTTCCCGCCAGCGTCATAACCAAAATATACCCCATCTCTTCCTCTATTTTTTTCTCTGTTGTATCAGTTCAAGCAGCCGATCCGCCTCCTCATCGCTGAGCCCCCCCGTCTCCGAAAAGGCAAGCACCAGGTTGCTCAGTTTGCCGTCGTACATGGTATCCACCACCTCCTGGGCCCGGCTGTGCGCAAATGCTTCTCTGGAGATCGCCGGTTTTACGATCCGGTGCTCCCGTTTCACCATTCCCCTGTCCGCCAGCCTGGTCAGAAAGGTGTTCAGCGTCTGACGCTTCCATTCCTTTCCCTCGGAATGAAAGATCTCCAAAAGTGCGGGCTGCCGGATCCCCTCCTCGTGCTTCCACAGGGTTTCCATTACCTCATACTCGGTCTTTGTGATATGATAACTCATGCTCCTCGTCCTCCTTGATTCTGATTTGTTTTTGTAGTCACCATATCTTTATTATAATCCTTGCCGGGCGTTTGTCAATCGTTCCTTTCGATTTCCTTCAGCAGCTTCTCCATCTGGCAGATCCCTCTCTCCTGAGAGACGAGGATGGCGTTCAGGATCGGTATCAGCCCGGGGCAGATGTGGTACGAAAGCGCGTTCCTGGACATTTCCACCGCGCCCCGGTGATGGGGGATCATCTCCCGCATAAAGTCCGCGTTGAGCCGGTTGTCGCTGCACGCGTTCTCCATGGCATCGAACATGCTCTCCATAATGCGGTTCATCTGATTCTGATAACAGCTCAGATCCTGACAGGAATTCCGCTGTCTTTCACAATGGCACAGGATCCTTTCCATGTCGTGGATGCTCTGGGTCTGCTCCGTGATGATCCCCTCCGCAATTTCCTGCAGAGGGATGCAGGTGGTGTACTGCAGCAGGTTTCGGCACATCTCGATCGCCGCCCGGTGATGGGGGATCATCTGTACCATAAAATTATAGGAGATGCTGTCCGACAGCTTCGCGGACGTCATCTCCTGTATCATTTCCTGTAAAATACATCTGTACTTTTTTAAGTATCTTTGCGTGACCAGACTGATCTCATTTGATTTTGGAAACGTCTCCATTGGTTCCTCCAAAATCCGCTTTCTTATATCTTATTCCGGATACTGCCCCCTGGTGCGTCTCCTCTCCCATATCCGCACCAGCCACAGCGCCAGACAGGCATCCGCGATCCCAAGGCAGACGCCGCCCAGGATATCCGTGGGATAATGCACGAACAGGTACATTCTGGAGAAGGCGATGACCCCGGCGATCAACAGCGCGGCCAACCCGGCCCGACGGTGATAGGCGAAGAGAACAGAGGCCGCCGTAAAACCGTTGGAAGAATGTCCCGACGGGAAGGAGTATTCCGAGGGAAAGGGGATCAGCAGCACGACGCTGGTGTCCACCGCGCAGGGCCGGGGCCGGGCCACCAGATTTTTCAGGAGCAGGTTTCCCAGCACAAAGGTGACCGCCATGCCCAGAAGCATGGAGACGCCGCTCTTCCGGGTGCGGGGAAAACAGGCCAGCACGACGCTTAAGACGATCCAGCAGAGCCCGTCGTTTCCGATCGCTGAAAAAAAGATCATCACAGGATCCAGCCAGTCCCGATGCAGTCCCTGTATCATATGAAGAATTTCCAACTCCATGGTGTATCCTCCCGGCGTTTCCCGCCCTCGCCTTTCCTGTCCGAACGCTTTCTGTCAGCGGGCTTCCTGTCCGAATGTTTCCTGCCCGAATGTTTCCTGTCCAAGTGCCTCCCGCCGTCGGCAGACGTCCTGTCCGACGCTTTCCGTCAGCGGGCTTCCTGTGCCCGCATCTTTTCCAGCAGGGTCGTTACATTGACGGTAATGTCATTTTTGAACACCGCGGAACCTGCCACGATCACATTTGCCCCTGCCCGGAGCACCTGTTCCACATTGTCCAGGGTGACGCCGCCGTCCACCTGGATATCGGTGGAAAGCCCCCTGGCCTCCACCATGCGGCGTATATCGGCCACCTTGTCCAGGCACTTGGAGATCAGCTTCTGCCCGCCGAACCCCGGCTCCACCGTCATCACCAGCACCATGTCCACCATCTCCAGGTAGGCTTCCGCCGCCTCCACCGGTGTAGCCGGACAGAGGGAGATGCCGACCTTCCTGCCGCAGCCGCGGATCTTTTGGATGGTCTCCTCGACCTGATCCGTGCCCTCCACGTGAAACGTGATCATGTCGGCCCCGCTCTCAGCAAACTCCTCCACGTAGCGCTCCGGCTCCGCGATCATCAGGTGCACGTCAAAAAAAAGGTCCGTGTGTTTCCGGATCGAAGCGATCAGCGGCATACCGTATGTGATGGAGGGGACAAAGACCCCGTCCATCACGTCAATGTGCAGATATTTTACTCCCAGGCGCTCCACCTCGCGGATCTGTTCGCCCAGGTTCCAAAAATCAGCCGATAAAATCGACGGCGATAAGATATTCATGGCCTGATTCCTTCCTGTCAAAACATCAACGCCACTATTGTAGCAAAAAAGCCCTTTTCATGCAATATTCGATTTTGTTTTACGCCAACATTTTGACCGAAAGCCTGTCCGATCCGCAGAAAACACAAAGAGAGCCGCGTGCGGAGGACATCCCCGCGCGCAGCTCCCATCTGTGTTTTTTCTTCGTTCTGCAGTTTTTTACAGGTTGTCCACATCCCGCAGAAGCTGTTCCCAGGCGTCCGGATGCTCCGTATAATAGAGCGGACATTTCTTGCCTCCGCAGTCGTAGTGGCGGAGGATGTCCTCCGCGTCCAGCCCATAGGTGTCCGTCAGCCACTTAAGCAGCGCGATCAGCGAATCATACGTCTCCTGCGTAAAGGAGCCGTCCTCCGCCTGATAGCAGCACTCGATGGAGACGGAATCATAGTTTCGCGTCTGTACCGCATAGGCGATCTCATTCAGCGGGATACACTGAAGGATCTCTCCCTCATAGCCGATGATAAAATGAGCGCTGGCGCTCCTCTCGTGGGTATCCTTCAGCTGTTCAAAATAGCTGCGGTTCTGGGCCGCGCTGGTGCCCGGGTTGGCCGTATAGTGGACGAACACGTTCTTAACCTCCGGGAGCGTCTCCCCCGGCCGGGAATATTCGTTGACGGTCAAAAAGTCCTCCGTCCACTCCGGATGGGTGTTGAACAGAGAGACGGGGATCCCCTGGACGCGTTCCTCTCCCAGATGCTCCAGGAAGCCGGACATGCTGTCGGGCAGCCCCTTGGTTCCCTCCGCCGTTTTGAAAAAGCCCACGAGCCGCAGCCCCAGAAGCAGCACCAGGCACGCTCCCACCATGCACCCCAGCGCCATCAGCCTCCTTTGGGCTCTCACCTTCCGGCGGCGGGCCCGCTCTCTGGCGGCCATCCTGCGACTGCGTTCATCCCGGGCGGTCTGGGCTCTCCGGGGCCGCTCATATGCCCCCGCTCTCCCCGTACTCTGGGCTCTCCTGGGGCGTTCATATGCTCCTGCTCTCTCCGCGCTGCGGCCGCCGGGAACTACGGTATATCCGTGTCTGCCCCTCTCCCTTCCGTAATCCGCCAGATAGGGATTCCGCCGCATTTCTGACAGATCCAACTGCAGCTCCTCCGCCGCGCTTTTCCTCTGTGCCATTCCCTTTGCCCCTCTTTCCGTGCCGCTTTCCTATTTTTCCGGCCCTTCCTGCCGGGCCGCCTGTGTTCGATATCCTCAGTATACCGAAAAAATGTATCATTTTCCTACAGGATTTATTTAACTTTCCTTAATTTTTTATTAAGACGACACGGAAACGGGCGCGATTGCCTCCGAATGTGCCCCGGCGCTCTTATAAAATCGGCCGGTAGGTGACCAGCGTGGCCGTGCCGTCCGCGTGAAGCGTGAGCATTTCCGCATAAAGGGAATCCAGGGTGTCGGCCATGCCGGAGGAGGACAGGGTCTCCTGCTCCAGTTCCTCCGCGCTCCAGGTGTCAGGCGTTCCCAGCCAGAGCGTACCGCTCTCGCCTCCTTCTCCCCGGTCATAGGACGCGTATCCTTCCGCATCCGGGATCAGAGTGATCCGGGTGCTCTCGTCCGGCGCCAGATAGCTCTTGTAATTCTCCTCGGTCACCTTTGCCAAAAATTCCGCAAGCTCCGGCGAAACCTTGTTTTCCTGGGAAAGAACTCCCTGCCAGAGAAGGGTCTCCCCTGTATCCGCAGTCTCCAAGGTCTGCTGAGCCGGATGCTGGAAATCCTCCGCGATCTGCTCCAGCTGTTTCCGGGCGGCCTCAGAGTCCGCCTTCCCGGGATCCAGCGGCAGAGAAAACAGCGCCGCCAGCTCTGTGACGCCCGGATCTACCGAGAAGCTTCCGTCCGACGCATCCATCACAAAGGACTGTGTAATGTCTCCGAAGCTGTCCGTCACGCTCAGGTATACGCCGAGAGCGCCGTACTTTTCCAGATTTTCACAGTCTACCAGCTCATACTGCACGCCGTCCCGCACGATTCCGGTCACTCCCGCGCCCAATGTCGCCGCGTTCACCACCATGGGATTTTGCCCCGCGATCAGAGGGGAAACGCTAAAGAGCTGAAAATCCTCCGCCGTCAGCTCCGGCATGGGCGTACCGTCCTCCTTCTCGATGGAGAGCACCGCATAGGTCCGGCCCTCCTCCAGATCGCTCTCATAAAACGGATTCAGGTTCGCTCCGGTCGTCATTCCCAGAAGGGTGACACGGTAGCCTCCCGTGATCTGGCTCTCGTTGACCAGGGTCGCCTCCTCCCCGGAAAATACGTCCGACAGCTTCTCGTACCCCATCTCCTCCGCGATCTGCGCGGGGGACAGATACCGGTATGCCGCGACAGCGGTCAGGCTTCCCGCCGCCAGCACACACACCGTAATACCCGCTGCCATCGCCGGGCTTAAGAAACGCTTTTTCGTCTCCCGTTTTTTCGGAACTGTTTTGTTTTTTTCTCGCATCACATCAACCTCCATCCTTTCGCTCCGCAGGTTTTCAAACGCAGGCGAAACATTCCTGTTCTTTGCCTTTTCCAATAATCGCTGGTTCAGCTCCGCATCCGGTACAACGGATGGGGCAAGGGCACTTTTTAAAAGCCGGTTCATGTCTTTTCTCATAACAACCCTCCATTCCGAAAGAATTCCTCACACATCCGCGCCAGCTGTCTGCGCGCCCGGTGCAGTCTGCTTTTCACCGCATTTTCCGACAGTCCCAGAAGCTCTGCGATCTCCCGCACGGACATCTGCTCCGTATAATAGAAGAGCACGGGGATCCGATATCGGTCCGTCAGTCTGCTGACCGCCCGGCGGACCAGCATCTGCTCCTCCAGCTCCAGCAGCTTTTCTTCCGGCCCCGGAACGCTCCCGCAGGAGTCCACTGTCTCCTCGATCAGCTCGCTCTCCGGGGCGATACGGGCTCTCCAGGCATATTTGCGCTTCTGGTTCTTCCATATTTTTACGGCAATCCCCAGGAGATAGCTCTTGACATTTTGGGATCCCTCCAGGTCCGGCAGACGCTTCATCGCCACCAGGAATGTATCCTGGTACAGATCCTCCGCCTCCTGACTGCTGCCGGTCAGATACCGACAGAAGGACAGAATATCCGTCCCAAAGCGTTGGATACATTGTTCTAATTCTTCGATAGACATAGCCTCTTCCTTAACTTTCTTCGGACGTCCGAAAAGGTTTGGTACCCTTTCAGGAATATGTTGTAACCGCTTGTGGAAAAGTTGCAGATTTTTGCAAAAAAATACCTCCGAAGCGGCAGATCCTTACCGAGAATCTGTCCGTTTCAGAGGTATCCTGTTCCGGTTCCATATGATAAGTGCAATCCTATGAACGATGCCCTGGGGCATTAAGCGCAGAATTCCTTGACCGACCGATATACGCCTTCCGCATCCAGCCCGTACTTCTTCACCAGCTCGGAGGCGGAACCGGACTCTCCAAAGACGTCCTGCATCCCCAGCTTTTTCACCGGAGTAGGCAGTTTCGCGCACAGGCAGTCGCAGACCGCGCTTCCCAGCCCGCCGATCACGGAGTGTTCCTCCACCGTCACCACCCGGCCCGTCTTTCGCGCGCTCTCGATCAGGATGTCCTCATCCAGCGGCTTGATGGTGCAGATATTCACCACCTCCGCGCGGATGCCGTCCTTTGCCAGAAGCTCCGCTGCTCCCAGCGCAGAATCCACACAGATGCCGGTGGCAACGATCGTCACATCCGAACCCTCCCGCACTACCGTACCTTTTCCAATCTCAAAGTGGTAGTCGGGCCGGTCATTGATCACCGGGACAGCCGCTCTTCCGAACCGCAGATACACAGGGCCGTCGTACTCCACCGCCGCGCGGACGGCAGCACGCGCCTCCACATCGTCCGCGGGACACATTACCACCATCCCGGGAATCGTGCGCATCAGGGCGATATCCTCGTTGCACTGGTGGGAAGCGCCATCCTCCCCCACCGTGATGCCGGCATGTGTCGCCCCGATCTTCACATTCAGATGCGGATAGCCGATGGAATTGCGCACCTGCTCAAAGGCCCGGCCAGCCGCAAACATGGCAAAAGAGCTCACAAAAGGGATCAGTCCGGTCAGGGACATCCCTGCCGCCACCCCCATCATGTTCGCCTCCGCGATACCGCAGTCAAAATGGCGCCCGGGATAAGCCTTCCGGAACACCTCCGTCTTGGTGGAGGCTGCCAGATCGGCGTCCAGCACCACCAGGTTGGGATACTCCGCCCCCAGCTCCTTCAGGGCGCTGCCGTAGCTCTCCCGGGTTGCGATCTTCTTTACTTCTCCTGCCATTATGCCTCACCCTCCTTCTCTGCCTTCTGCGACAATTCACTCTCTATCCGGTCCAGCTCAGCCATCGCAGCCGCAAACTCCTCATCATTCGGCGCTTTCCCGTGCCAGGACGCCTGATTCTCCATAAAGGAAACGCCCTTGCCCTTCACACTGTGGGCCACAATGCAGGTGGGCATCCCTTTTGTTTCCCGTGCCTCTCGAAAGGCCGCCCGGAGGGAGTCAAAGTCATGGGCATCCGCGTGGATCACATGGAAGAGGAACGCTTCAAATTTCTTGTCGATCGGGTAGGGGGAGCACACCGTATCGATGGGCCCGTCGATCTGAAGATTGTTGTTGTCCACAATGACGCACAGATTGTCCAGCTTGCGGAAACCGGCAAACATGGCGGCCTCCCACACCTGGCCCTCCTCGATCTCGCCGTCTCCCAAAAGCGTGTACACCCGGTAATCCTTCTTTTGCAGCTTCGCTCCCAGCGCCATGCCGCAGGCCGCGGAGATCCCCTGCCCCAGAGAGCCGGACGCCATATCCACGCCCGGAATACTCAGACAGGGATGTCCCTGCAGATAAGACCCCAGCTTTCGCAGGGTGAGCAGATCCTCCACCGGGAAATACCCTCTGTGGGCCATGGTCGAATACAGCCCGGGAGCCGTGTGCCCCTTGGACAACACAAAGCGGTCGCGCTCCTCCATGTCCGGCCGGGCGGGATCGATCCGCATCTCCTCAAAATATAAAAAGGTAAACACATCCGCCGCAGAGAGAGAACCGCCGGGATGTCCTGCCTTTGCACTGTGAACGGAAGCGATAATGCCCTTGCGCACATCGTTCGCATACTTCTGCAGCTCTAAATTTTTCATGGTCTCCTCCATCTTCTCACAAACTTCTTACATGAAAGCTCTGACGTTAAACCTCTGACGTATCTAATACTACCACAACTCTCCCCCGCCGTCCAGAGAGATTCCTAGCGTCTGCTCATCTCCAACAGCTTGTTCTGCATCTCCTGTTCGATCCGGGCCAGCTCCTGCTCGGCGCTCTGCCGCTTCGCCCTGCCGTCCTCCTGGATCTTCATCACCTCGTCCAGCGTGCTGATCAGCGTCTGGTTGGTGGCCGTCAGCGTCTCGATATCCACGATGCCCCGCTCCGTCTCCTTAGCGGTCTCGATCGTAGCCGTTTTCAGGGCATCCGCGTTCTTTTTGAGCAGTTCGTTTGTCATGTCCGTCACTTCCCGCTGCGCCCGGGCCGCCTCGCTGGAATGATTCAGTCCGATGGCGATCACCATCTGGCTCTTCCACAGCGGGATCGTGTTCACCAGCGTGGACTGGATCTTCTCGGACATGGCGGTGTCATTACTCTGGATCAGGCGGATCTGAGGCGCCATCTGCATGGAGATCGTCCGGGTCAGCTCCAGATCGTAGATCTTTTTTTCAAAACGGTCGCACATCGCCGCAAAATCCTTGGCCGCCTGGGTGTCCTCCGGCAGACCGCTCTGCTCCGCCCTGCGGATCCTCTCGGGAAGCTCCGTCTCCCGGGCCTCCTTCAGCTTCTTTTTGCCCGCCAGGATATACATGGAGAGCTCCTTAAAATAATTTAAGTTCAGCTCATACATCTTATCCAACAGCGCCACATCCTTCAGCAGCGTGACCTGATGGTCCTGCATCACCTTCGTGATCTTGTTGACATTGACCTCCGCCTTGTCATACTTGGCCTTTATGCTTTCCAGCTTGTGGCTGCCCTTCTTAAAGAAGCCTAAGAATCCCTTTTCCTCCTCGTCGAAGCCCTTCAGCTCGGCCACCAGGTCCGTCAGCATCTGCCCGATCTGGCCCATGTCCTTGGTGCGCACATTGTTCAGCGCGCTCTCCGAGAAATCCGCGATCTTCTTCTGGCTGGCCGCTCCGTACTGCAGCACCTGCTGGGTGTTGGTGATGTCGATCTGTTCCGCGAAATCGTCCACCATCTTCTGCTCCTGGGGCGTCAGAACCACCTCCACAGCCTCCGCTGTCTGCTGCGTCTCCGCCAGCGTGGTTCCCGCGCCGTTCTCCACAGCGGGAAGCTCCTTTGCCGCCTCGTCCGCAAAGGGCTCAAACGTCAGGGACGGCGTCTCCTGCAACAATTCATCCAAAGAATCGCTCATGCTCTCTTCCTCCATCTTCTCCGGTTATAGGTTTAGTCCTTGCCTCCGGACACTGGGGTCAGCTCCATCTCCCGGGTCAGCCCCTCCTGGGCCAGCATGGTCTGCAGCACCTGCGCGTCCGTCGTGATATCCAGCACCGTATCCTGGAACAGACTGTTTAAAAGCTCCACAAACGCCTGATTGATCTTGTCCAGCGTCCGCTCGATCTCCCCCTTGGCATCCAAAATATCCTGCCCCGGGGAGCTGACCTGGTCGAACTCCTCATACGCCTCCACCAGCTTCAGGGTCGTAGGCAGATAATAATCCATCAGCTTGTGCATCCGGTGCATCTGCTCCGGGTGCTCCCGCACACTGTCAAAAATCTCGTTCAGCAGATTCTCCAGCCGGTACAGCTTCGCCGAAATAACCTCGCCGGAAATGCGGTCGTTCAGGTCCCGCAGTCTGCGGATACACTCCATCCCCTGGGCGATCATGGCGTTTCGTTCCGCCTCCTGCGCCTTCCTGGCATCCGATACCATCTCCCCCAGAGACTGTCCCCTGTTCTGCGGCTCCTCCACTTCGCTCTCCTTCTGCTTCGTGCTCTGCTCCAGGCTCTGATATTGGCGGTAGACCGCATCGTTCAGCATCAACCAGTCTCCCCGCTCATCCAGATGCCCTTCGGGAAAGATCCCCAGGCGGAGCATCTCCCGAAGATCCTTCAGAAGCGCCCGTCTGCTCTGTCCGGTGCCGTCCGCGATCCGATCCACCTCGCCGTACAGCTTGCCCCCGCAGAGCTCCACGTAACGCTCCGCCCGCTTCAGGCGTCTGCTCTGCCCGATCCCCAGCCGTATCAGCAGGGAGAAAAAAAGCAAAAACAGAACGATCACGACCCAGCCGCCCGTCCCGCCGAAGAGCCCCACCCGGACGATGTTAAACAACAGGGAAA
>CANPWJ010000039.1 GCA_947584035.1 uncultured Acetatifactor sp.
GGCGCCTCTTCAGCCTCTTGAGTATTTCTCCATAATCTGAACTGCATCTCTACCAATATGTTATTGAACGCCTTTTGCGTGACGCAATCTTAATTATACATAAGATCCTTTTGTTTGTCAATCTCTTTTTCAGTTTTGGGGCCATTTTTCAGCCGTTTTCCGCTCCGTCCTCCTCGCAATAGTCCGCGATCGCCGTCTCATACAAGTTGTTGCCCTGGGAGTCCATCACTACAATGACCGGGAAGTTTTCAACCGTCAATCTGCGGATCGCTTCCGTGCCGAGATCTTCATACGCGATCACCTCTGAGGATGTGATCGAACGTGACAGCAGCGCTCCCGCTCCGCCCACAGCGGCAAAGTACACCGCTTTGTTTCGCACGATCGCATCCCGGACCTCCTTCGTCCTCTTCCCCTTGCCGATCATGCCTTTCAGCCCTAAGTCCAGGAGAGCCGGTGTATATTTATCCATGCGGCTCGCGGTAGTAGGCCCGGCGGAGCCGATGGGTCTGCCCTCTCTGGCGGGAGACGGCCCCATGTAGTAGATCACGTTGTCCGCCATGTCCATGGGAAGCTTATCCCCCCGGCCCAACGCCTCATACATTCTTTTATGAGCGGCATCCCGGGCGGTATAGATCGTTCCGGTCAAATATACATAATCCCCTGCCCGCAGAGAGCCCGCGTCCTCCTCCGAAAGCGGTACGCTTATATGTTTCTCCATTTGTCCCTCCATTATTCCTTCCCATCGGATTTAATAGATGATCCGCACTACATGCCGATTGACATGGCAGCAAATATTGACCGCCACTGGCAGCCCTGCTATATGCGTAGGATATGTATCAATATTGACGGCGAGCGCAGTAGTGCTGCCTCCCAAACCTCCCGGGCCGATCCCGGACCGATTGATCCGCGCAAGAAGTTCCTCTTCCAGCTCCCGCACATAGGGAATACCGGAGCGTTCATTTACCGGACGTGTCAATGCCCGCTTCGCCATGAGGGCACATTTTTCAAACGTCCCGCCTATCCCCACGCCTACCACCATGGGGGGACAGGCGTTGGGCCCGGCCTCTTGACCGCGGTGAGCACGGCATTTTTTACGCCCTCTATACCGTCTGCCGGTTTTAACATAAAGACGCGGCTCATATTTTCACTTCCAAAGCCTTTGGGTGCAACGGTGATCTTTACCTGCTCCCCGGCCACAATGCTATAGTGAATGATCGCCGGCGTGTTGTCCCCAGTATTCTCCCGCTCCAGCGGATCGCGCACCACAGATTTCCTCAGGTAGCCTTCCCTATACCCCTGGCGCACACCCTCATTAACGGCATCTTCCAGAAGGCCCCCTTCAAAATGTACATCCTGGCCGACCTCCAGAAAAACCACCGCCATACCCGTATCCTGACAGATGGGGATCCGATCCTCTCCCGCAATCCGCAGATTCTCCTGAAGCTGTTCCAAAATCTGTTTCCCCAGGGGCGCCTTTTCCTCCTGTGCCGCGGTCTGCAATTTTTCCTGCATATCTTCTGACAGAAAATGATTTGCCTCGATACACATCTCCCGGATCGCCTGGGTGATCCGGCTCACATCGATTGTTTTCATAAACGCTCCCTTATTCTGCTATCTGCGCCCGAACCGCCTCCAGCTCCTCCTGCGCAGCCTCGGACGGCTTCCATCCAAGCTGCTGCCCGTCGTTCTCATAGCGCGGGATCAAATGAAGATGAAAGTGCTTCACGGTCTGCCCAGCCGTCTCCCCATTGTTTTGAATCAGGTTCAATCCATCACAATGCAATTTTTCTTTCATCTGTGCCGCCATTTTTTTGGCCAGCAGCATAACCTGTGAAGCCTGCCCTTCCGACAGCTCATACAAATCATCTGCATGTTCTTTCGGCAGGATCAGAGCATGTCCTCTGGTCGCAGGATTCACATCCAGGATCACGCGAAACTCCTCATCCTCATACAAGGTTTTCGAGGGGATTTCCCCATTGGCAATCTTGCAAAAAATACAGTCCGTTTTCTTCATAATGTTAATGCTCTCCCTTCTTATCTATTGATTGACGCCTATGGATTGACGCGCCTGGCCGGCTGCCCCACAATGCACGAGCACCATATATGACACTCGTGTCAAAAAACAGTCATCCCGCAAACGGAAAGATCTGATCCAGCAGACGCAGGATCCGGAAATCCCCCTTCAGCTTCATCGCGCCGGACATAAACGCCCTCTGAAACGTCATTCTGCCATTGACAATATCCTCCATGGCCGCCCGGTTCAGCTGCATTTCCACATCCGAAGCTTCTTCCTGGCCGTAAAAGCACTCCAGATCCGCGTCGTGGACTTTGACCACCAGGGACGAGGGTTTTTCCTCTATGTCAATGAGATAGGTCGCCTCCATTCCCTGCTGCGTGTGGAATGTCTTTTTCAACTCCGCAAGATACTCCTCCTCGCTCTCCGCCCCTTCATTATTCATCTTATCCCGAAACAGGCTGGTCAGCTCCTGAATATCCTCCTTCTGCCGCTGCACATAGCTGTCGTCCGTCACATATTGGGAGAGCTGTTCTGTCTCCTGCGGCGTCAGATCGATGGTCCGCGGGGGCGCAACCATCTGCTTTACTGCCTGGTTGCTTGCGGGAAAGCTGGCCATGCGCTGATTTATGGTGCGGTATATATTCTCCGCCTTTTTTTCTATAATATGAAGGTACTGCTCATTCATCTCCAGCGCAAGCGTGTTTTCAATATATCCGCAGAGCCCGCTGCAGGGGCGGCCTCCCAGGATTTCCCACGCAGTTGCCAGATCCAGCTTGCCTTCCCGCTCTCCGTAAGTGGTGGACATGACGACCGGTGCCATATAAATCTGCGCGATCTTCTCCTTGTCGCCGAACAGCCAGCACGCGTCCAGAAACTGCTGCATATATCCGCCAATGCCGTACCACTCCACCGTGGTGGCCAAAATGATTCCGTCCGCCTCCTTCAGCGTCTGCGGAAGCGCAGCGATGGAGTTTTTGACCTCAAACAGATTATAGCGCGTCACCTTCACGCGAAGCTCTTCCAAAACTTCCTGCATTTTATTGATGACATAGATCGTGGGGTCGTCTATGATTCCCCGTCCTCCGTAATAAATGTTAATATTCAAAGCATCCACCTCTCGTCAGTTGTTTTCCATCTCTGTCCGGTATCCGTCCCCATGCCTTCCGCCAGGGCCGCTCCTGCTCCCCGTTCTCTCACGCTTCTGGAATACGCACAGGATCATTCCCAAAAGAAAGCCTACCGTCAATCCGCCAATATGGGCGGCGTTGTCCACATTCGTCCCGGTCAGGCCGCTATAGAGAGAATATACAATCATCAGGATCACCCGCGGGACGGTCACATTTTCCATGCGCCGCTTAGAAAAGAGCACCAGCGCAAGAAGCACCCCGTCCAGACCGAACACCGCTCCGCTGGCCCCAATACTCCCGACCGCCTCGAAAGTGATCACCTTATGCCAAAGAGAAAACAGATTTCCTCCGATTCCGGACAAAAAATAGAACAGGGCATAGCAGACATGTCCAATCTCCTTTTCGATCATCGCGCCCAGGAAAAAGAGAATCAGCATGTTATTAAACAGATGCCCGATACTGCCGTGCAGAAAAAGCGACCATACGATCCGAAGATATTCTCCCTCTCCCAGCACGGAGCGCACATCCATTCTGCCCATATTATATAACAGATTGCCGGTAAAAGTACATATCAGAAATACAAATATATTGATTCCCACCAAAACCGCACTGACTAAAGGTACATCCTTCCATCGGTTCAAAGCACTGTTCCCTTTCTTTCCGGGCGTTTTCTCCATAGGATCGTCCCCATCGTCCCAAGAGCCTATAATCAAATGTACCACCTTTGACCGGCTTTCGTCAACCTGCAGAAACGATCCTCGAAAAGGCAGAATGTAGGATTCGCGAAAAGACAGAAACGATCACCGAAAGGTCAGCGATACGGAGCCCAGACAAATTTCATCCTCCTCTTCCAGCTTCCGCTTCTCGTACGGCTGCAGACGCAGACCGTTTTTGACGGTTCCGTTGGTAGAATTCATGTCCTCCAGATAATAATCTTCTCCTTCCTTTGTGATCCTGGCGTGGATGCGGCTGACGGACAGATCCTCCAGAACCAGGTCTGCTTCCTCCTTTTTCTTTCCGATCGTGAGGGTGCCTTCACCTAATTGGGCCGCAATTTTACCCTCCGGCGTGTACAATCTGCGCACGATCTCCCGCTGTTTTTTTGGCTCCTCAATATAAACCGTCCTTCCGTAGTCCTCCTCCCCATAAGAAAATTCCTCCGCTACCATCTGATCCTCCATGGAAAGCTGTAAGCTTTGCCGATAACGGTCCTTCTGCTGCCGATTTTTCCGCTTTCGGCTCTCCAAAAAGGAAAAGAAGCCTCTCTTCTCCTGCTCGTCCGGCTCTTCCCCTGCTTCCTCCGACGGCTCCCACAGCGCCGCTGTTTCCTCCGCCTCCTCTGCTGTCCCTTCTGGTGGGGTGGCTTCCGGGGCTGCTTTTTCCGAAGTCTGCTCCAAAAGTTTTGCGTCCTCGAAAATCTGTTCCTGAAGATACACCTCGCCCTTTTCCTCATACTGCTCATACAGTTTGTAAACGTATTCTACCAGCTTTTCATCCTCATAATCGAGACGCTCCACCAAAAATTCCAACAGGCTGTGGAAACCGCTTTCCTCCTCGCTATAGGGAAGATAGAGAAACGAAAACTGATTGTGCTCTAAATCCTGAAAGATCTGCTGCGGATTCCACAGGATATTGCGCTCTTCCAGAAGGAACCGCTCCAGCTCCTGCCGGATCTGCCGGATGCTCCAGAGGAAATCCTTGACCCAGACTCTGCCGATCGTTTTTTGGGCAAAGAGCTGTTCCACACTCTGCCTAGAGGTAATATCATAGTACAAATAGGCCTCCCCGTCTATATAGCGCAGACTGCAGGGAAGCAGCCCCCGAATCCCTCCTCTGGACAATATACAATATTGATACCGTTTCTCCTCCGGCTTTTTTTCCAGCCGGATCCTCTCATAATTGCTTTGTAAATTTCTGACAAACTCTGTCTGCAACATCTATTTTCCTCCCATCAGCTTTCTCCAGGTGCGGATCATCTTAGCCGGCGACAATAACGGATTCTCATAGCGGACAGAGGCCGTCCAAATGTCCTTCCGCTCCCAAAAGACCAGTCCCGGGAGCGGAAACCGCATCTCCCCGCTCTGCGCCACACAAAGCTTCCCCTGTTCTATACGGATATCCGCTTTTTTGTTTTCCCATGCGATATATTTTCCCTGGTACAGGGCGTCCGCGTGTTCTTTTGTCCGCCACAGGCGTTCTTCGCTTTCCTCCTCCCAAAGCGCGGTGCCATACAGCGCCGCGCTTCCAACATCCTGCTCCATCAGACATCGGTCATACTGAAAAAACAAAAGAAACATCACCAGAAAGATCACTCCCAACACCACGGGCAATACCATGGCCGCCTCCACTGTAAAATAAGCGTTTACTTTAGGTCTCATCTCACCACTTCCTTTCTATTTTGATCCCATTTGCAACACACATTCCCACACATAGGACGCCGCCAAAAAGGGAAGATACGGCATCCGGGTCGTCCCCTTTACCCGTCTGCACAGAAGCAGTACAACGGAACAAAGGGACAGCAGGAGCAGACTGAAGCACAGCAGCGCCACACAGCGGGCATAGCCTACCCGCAATCCTACCAAAAGCAGCACCATGCCATCTCCATACCCCATTTTGGCCGTCAACCGGGCCACTCCTAACAGAAACAGCCCGGGAAGGGTCCCCAGCAGACTTTGGACTGCCAGCGTGCCCGCATCTGCCCCGCCCGCTGTCACTTCATAAAAAAAGATTCCGACTGCTGCTGCCGCTCCCCACACCAACCACACCACACCGATCTTTTTCTCTCTCAGATCCATCAGCCCAAGCGCCAACAAATAACCCGACATTCCAACGACTTCCCACATCTTCCCCTCCCCTTCCTTGATACTGCCCTTTCCCCGTCACCCCCCGCATCGGGAGCAGGGGCGATATTTCACCTGGGCTTCCCGCCTGGTCATGGCAAACACGGTCCTTCGAAGCCCGGAACATTGTCTGCTGCTATGATACCGATCCCCGTCCTCCGCCACAAACACCGTCTGCCCTGCCGCCGATCCTCTGACACATTTTTCACAGGCAGAATAGCGTCCCCCGTCCGCATTCCTCTCCCCCTCTATCTGCGCCGCATTGACTGCACGTATGGAAAGCGCCAGATGCGAGCAGTTCCTGTCTTGATGATATACGGCGCCGTTTTGCGCCACATAAACCCAGTCCGCCAGGGGATCCCCTCCCCCGGACGCCTTTCCCAGATCATAGCCATTCCAAATATGCCCGTAGTACTTGTTGGCCATCCAAAAGGGCGCCGCCTTCGGCTCTTGCAACCAGGGAGACACCCGATAGCTCACGAGGATCCGGAAGGTGTCCCCCGAAGCATCCCTCCTGCTCTCCCAAAACTGTAATCCATCCGCTCCCCCGGCCAGCGGAGCGTGTTCCAGATAGCTCTCTCCCACATACGCCGTTACCTGGCCCTTGATGTAGGTATAAGAAAAGGCCAGATCGGAAATCTCTGCGGGCAGTCTGCCTTTCCCCTCCCCTTCCCCCTGCCCGAGCGCATAGCCATAGACGCTCAGGCGGTTTCCCACTTCCCAGAGAGCCAGCTGCAGATTTCCGTGCAGACGGATCATCTCCATCGCGCATCCCAGCTGTATAAAAAAGAAGAGGAAGAGCGGCAGCACCACCGCTGCTTCTACCGTCATGCTGGCAGATATCTTGCGCGCCCAAAAACACCCGTTTCGCCGTGTCCTGCAGAAGGAGACGGGCGGCGACATCCCCTTGGGGAAGTGCGTTTCCCCTGCCCGGGAGAGCCGGCCTTGGGCAAAACCGAACTCCCGGTCATCGCGCCTCGGAGAAGGACTTTTGTGTTTGATAGTTGTCGGTTCCAGGGGACGCTTTCTCCCGAAAGGGGACATCGCCGCTCACCTCCTTCCTCTGACATTTATGTCAGTAATATTTCTGCCGCACGACCTGCACATCATAACCGTAGCTGCTCATAATCCGCACATCCGCTTCCACTCCCACATAGCAGCCGTCCAGGCGAAAATTTGCGTTTCCCGGGGTATAGCGAAGGTCCGCTTCCACCATGTCCATCGCTCTGGCAGTCAGAACCTCCAGATCTGTCAGCGCCATAAAAATCCTTAAATAGTCCTCATAGGCGAGCCCCTTGGACTCCTGCCCGCGCCCGTGATCGCTCAGCCGAAATGCTGCAGACAGACTGTAGTGCCAGGTGGAATCATCCTTGATCAGAGGGATCTTTCCCCCTGCCAAAAGAGTCTCCACATCATAAACACTCTCCGCATAAGCCCATCCAAACAAAATTACCATCTTGACAAGCGGTGCAATCTCCGGCAACAAAATAGCAGTGGAGAGCACATCCGCCAGGATCTCCGCCTCCGCGCATTTTTCCGTGTCCGTCAAAAGATAGACAACATTGGCTGCTTCTCTAAGAAAGCAGAGGCGGTCAGCCACGCACTGTAAATTTTCCACATCGCCGGCCTTTCCGGATATCAGATACTCCACCTGATACCGCAGCGCGCCCTGTTCCTTTTCTTCCCGGTAATTTCCCAGATAACGAAAGAGATATTCCTGAAAGAGGATCCGCTCCGGGAACGCTTCCTCTTCGGAGGCTCCCGGCAGGGCGAGATTTCCCTGATTCACGTTTCCCTGCCGCAGCCGGTTTTGGATCAGCGAATCCTGCTGCAGCACCCGATGCGACAGCTCTGTGGGATCTGCCACCACCCGTTTCAGGATTCCCCCTCCCCGTACCGCCTCAAGGTCCTGCGTCGGATTCTCAAAGGACGTTTCTGTCTCCGCGCACTCCACCATCTCCTGTATGCTTTCCTCCAGCTCCCGCTTTTCGGCGGTTACATCGCGGCTGTCCAGATCATGGGCATCCACCGTCTCCAGCCACCCTGCCAGCTCTTCCGCCAAAGCGATCCCCATATCCCCCTGGATCGCCTCCACCGCCTGTCTGCGAAACACGTCCCCCCTGTCATCTGTCAAAAGGGATACCCGGGTCAGCTTTGCATCCCCCAGATACATGCCCATAAAATCCCGATAGAGCTGCCCCGATAAAAAGGCATCCTGCATGGACAGATTCTCCGTCAGATAGTGGCGAAGATGCCCGTCCACATTTTCCTTTTTTGCAGAGCCGCCGTAAGAGCTGTCAATGGCAAACAGGCCGTACTGCCGAAACAATTCCCGGTGATACTCTGCAAGGATGCTGTTTAACCCTACATCCGTTACGCATTCTGCCTCCAACCGGATCCCGCCGCTTCTCGCTCCCTCGATCAACGCGATGGCCAGGGAGAGAAGCACAGAAAGAACCAGCGCCAAATATACCGTCAAATATGCGTTTCCGGATTTTACATAATGGAAATTTTGGTTCATTTGCTGATACCTCTCTCGCTTGCGGCCTTCCGTTTACAGGCAGGTCAAACCTTATTGGTCTGGGACGTGATCTTGGAAAAAATGGAATTTACAATACGGGTGATCTGGTCTTTAAAGAGCAACACCAGACCGACCAGGACCACAATGATCAGAATGACCTCCACGGTACCCATCCCGTCCTCCTCCAGAAAAAATTCCCGGATCGTTTTCAAACGGTTCATACAGTTCTCCTTTCCGCGCCTTGCGCTTTGTTGTTTGCTCCCGCAGTCTGTTTTCTCCCGCAGCCTCCTTGTCACACGACGGCGGAAAAGGCCGGCAGCATGATCATTATCATAACTACAAGGAGCATCATTACCATGGGGAGCAAAAGCTTCGTCACCGCCTCCTCCCCCATACGGCGGCTGTTTTGGATCCGCTCCGCCAGGGCCTTGTCCGCCTCCTCCCGAAGTCTGGACAAGAGTGTGCTGCTGCCTTTTTTCAGGTTCTGCTGAAGCAGCGTGCTCAGACGGATATATTCCTGCAGTCCGGTGCGCCTCCCAAAATGCTCGTAGGCCGCTCCCTCCGAAATTCCCGCCTGAAGCTCCCTGCAGGTGTAGCGCATCTCCTCATAGACACAGCCCTCCCCCGTTCGCTTCTGACCGCCCTGTTCATACTCTGCCGCTATTTTGACAAAGGCTCCCCGAACAGTCATCCCCGCTCCCAGATACAACGCCAGCTTCTGCACCAGATCGGGATAATCCCTCTTCAGCCGCCGTTTGCGCTTCTCCAGATCGTCATGCAGATCCTTATCTGCCAGGAAAAAGGTGAGCACCGCCACTCCCGCCGCCATGCCCCAGAGGGGCAGACTGTGATCCCGGAGCTTCTCCGTCCACAGGATCTGCCGGCCTTCAAACACCTGCGGAAGTGTCCAAACAGCCTCGGCCCTGCTCTCCGCCTCCGACCGGGTGATCAGCGCCTCCAATTCCCGCCGCCTCTGTTCCTCCGGGGAGAGGAGCTGCGGAACCAGCCGCAGGGAAATTTCCTCCAGCCGCTCCCATTCCCCATAAGAAACGGCTGCGCGAAGAACGGTGTCCACCGACTCCTCCACAGACGCTACCTTCCCCTCGCTGCTGACGAACTCCGGCCTTTCGCTCTCCCACTGGATCGCAAACGGATAACCTTCCAGGGAGTCCACCAATTCCAGATCCTCCGTCACCTCCAGAAGCGACGGATTCCGTCCGGCGATGACTTCCGGAAGCCGTTCCCAAAAGGCCCGGTACAGATCGCGGATCTGCGGTTCGGAAAGCGTTTGCGGCTGCACCAGGATGTGAAAGGTTTCCTCCCCTCCCGCAAAAGCCGTTACCTCCAGCTCCTTTTCCGGCTCCTGATAGGAGCCCCGGAGGACGCTTCCGGAATCGTCCAACAGCCGTTCCCCCTGTTCTTTGACAAAAAACGCCAGGCTAAACAGGGTTCCCACAAAGAGTAAGAGCAGGGAAAAACTCAGCTTCTTTACATAATAGCGGGCGCACAGCCGCTCCACATTCTCTCCCGGATGCAGACGCTCCAGATCCCTGGCCACCTGTCTGCCGGAAAACAACGGCAGCTTCCGCATACAGGCCCGCTTATACAGGAACATACCCATCTTTCTGAATGGGAGCAACAGCGTCTGCTCCGTCTCTTCCACCGTTTCTTTCCGGGACAAAATTCCCAGCAGCAAATAGAGAAGCAGGACCCCTCCCGCCGCCACATACATGTATTCACCACCTCCTGTTTCATCCTCCAATGTCCCGCTGGATCTTGTCCAAAATCCGATCCCCCGCGACATAGGCCGCAAGATACAATATCAGGCATCCTGTCATAACAGCCGCCCCCTGCCAGTTATGATAAAGGCTGTCAAAGTAGCCCGGATAGGTGCATCCGATATAGAACAGGATCGCAAAGGGCATCCCCTTCATAATGCTCTGTTCCATCCGTCTGCCGCTCAGCACCGTCTGCATCTCCTGCCGGGCGTCAATGCGCCGGCCAATGATCTCCGCAGACGTCTGAATAACACCGGACAGATTTCCGCCGCTCCTCTTGGCGATCGCAAAGATCTGGGCAAACTGCGCGATTTCTTCACTGTCGCTTCTCCGGGCCAGATCCGTCAGCTGCTCCTCCAGGGTGATATTGATCACCATCCCCCGGCGGATCCCCTCCAGCTCCTGATACATCAGGGAATGCTCCCCGTACAGGAGCAGAAGATCCGCGCGGCTCTCCAAAAACGCGTTTTCTACCGCATACCCCGCCTTCAGGGAGGCGGACACCGAAAGGATACACTCCCGAAATTCCAGGACAAGCTCCTCCCGGCGGCGGGCCCTTTTCTTCTTTTCGCACTCCCGGAAAAACCATACGCCTATCACCCCCAGGGGTAGAAGGGCCCAGGCGCTCATTCTCCTTTGCGCCATCGGTATTTACGATAATCCTGCTGCCTGGAGCTTGTCCCGGCGGCACAGTCCCTCCTGCTCCACAAGCGCTCCGACAATGCCTCCCTCCTGCGTCTGCCCGGTCTCCTCAAACCGATACAGGGACTTCGTTTGGATCCGATCGTTTTCATATCCCAATACCTCCGTGATCTCCATAACCCGGCGGCTCTTGTCCCGAAGCCTCCCCAGGTGGACGATCACATCCACCCCGGAGGCAATCTGCTGACGTATGGCCGCCAACGGCAGCTCCATTCCCATAAGTACCATATTTTCCAGCCGGGACAGCATATCCCTGGAACTGTTGGCGTGTCCCGTGGACATGCTCCCGTCGTGCCCCGTGTTCAGGCACTGCATCATATCAATCGCTTCCGCTCCCCGAACCTCCCCCACAATGATGCGGTCAGGGCGCATCCGGAGGGACGTGCGGATCAGGTCGCGGATCGTGATCTCTCTGCCTCCCTCCAGATTGCCGTTCCGAGTCTCCAGCCGTACCAGATTGACGATCCCCCGCAGCTGCAGCTCCGCGCTGTCCTCGATGGTGATCACCCGCTCATCTGAAGGGATGAACTCCGAAAGCACGTTCAAAAAGGTCGTCTTTCCGCTGCCCGTGCCTCCGCTGATGAAGATATTGTATTTGGCCTGAACCAGACGTTCCAAAAAATGTGCGGCCTCAGCGGAAATGGATCCGCTCTGGATCAGCTGCTCCATCGTGATGGGCTTGTCCGGAAAGCGGCGGATCGTGACGATGGGGCCGTTCAGCGCCACCGGATCCAGCACAATATTGACGCGGGAGCCGTCGGCCAGCCGAGCGTCCACAATGGGCGACGCCTCGTTGACCACCCGGTTGCAGCCCGCCACGATCTGCTGGATCACATCCTGAAGCTTCTCCGCGGACTCAAAGCCTACATCCAGTTCCTTAAGACGCCCCTCCTTCTCCACGAAAATGTGGTCCTTTCCATTGATCATAATTTCCGTGACCGCGCTGTCCTCCACAAAAATCTGCAGAATGTCCAGCCGGCGGAGCGTGTCAAACAGCTCCTTTTTGAGACGCCTCCTCAAATCCACCGGATAAGCGGCCATCTCCTCCCGTGCCAGGAGCACCTCGTCGATGGTCTCCTCCACCTCCTCGTCCGTAAAATCTCTTCGGTAGTCCATCCGCTCCTGCACCAGCTGACGCAGCTCTCTCTTCAGCTCCACATACCCCATAGCCCCTCTCCCCCTTCCCCGGTATCTCTCCTGTTTCCCATCATCCTCACGCTCTCATATCTCCTGAAGCTGTGCCTGTACATAGTCCGCCAGCTCTCCTTTCGTGTATTGCTCCAGCTCCTCCGGCAATCTGCGGATCTGCGGCAGTCTGCACTTTCTGGTCTTATCCAGCACATCCTCATAATGGCAGAGGGCCAGCACCTGTTCATACTGCGTCAGCTTGCACTGGGAGATGCGGTCCTCCCGGGTCAGAGTGAACACTCTGGCACACATGCGGAGGATGTCGAACAATCCCTGCATACTCTCCGTCAGATCCAGCACCACATACTCATATCCTCCCAGCTCGGAGATATTCCCCAGAAGCCGCAGCCATTCCTGCCCGGTAATG